>JAGBWH010000077.1 GCA_017629925.1 Clostridia bacterium | reverse complement strand
CTGTAATGGAAGTGGGATGCTTTGCCACCTGGCTCGGTGTGCCACACGCCACTACCTCGCCGCCGTGAACGCCCGCGCCCGGGCCAATGTCAATGAGGTAGTCTGCTTGCTCCATAGTTTCTTCGTCATGCTCTACCACAATCACAGTATTGCCCACATCTCGTAGTTTCATGAGGGTCTCTATGAGTTTGTGGTTGTCTCTTTGGTGAAGTCCAATGCTTGGCTCGTCCAAAATATACATCACGCCCACAAGAGAAGATCCAATTTGTGTGGCAAGACGAATGCGCTGTGCTTCGCCACCCGACAGCGTGCCTGCTTTGCGGGAGAGGGTTAAATAGTCCAGCCCTACGTGCTTAAGAAAACTCAGACGGGCGTTGATTTCTTTCAAAATATCTTTGGCAATGCTACGCTCGGTTTCACTAAGCGTCAGATTTGCCATAAATGCGAGGATTTTATCCACAGACAGCCTTGTGAGGGCATCAATATTCATCTCTCCCACCGTCACAGAGAGCACCATGGGATTGAGTCTTGCCCCTTGGCATTGTGGGCAAGGGGTATCTTCCATGAATTGTTGGAAGTATTCCATGCCGTAGGTTTTGGCTCTTCGTTCAATGGTGGGAATAATGCCATCGAAGGTGGTCAACTGTTCGTGCGCCACGTGCTCGTAAAAACGAGTCACATGATATTTTTTTGGGCCTGTGCCGTAGAGCAGGGCATGGTATCCCTCTCTGGAAAAATCTTTGAGTGGGGTGTCGAGGGTAAAGCCGTACTCTTCGCCTACTGCCATCACAAGCGGACCCGACCACCCGTCTTCCTCCATGGTTTTGAATCCGTTGCAGGCAATCGCCCCTTCACGCAAAGAGAGGGTGGGATCGGGAATGAGTTTTTCAGGCAAAATGGTTTGCAAATCCCCCAGCCCCGCACAATGAGGGCAAGCCCCAAAGGGATTGTTAAAAGAAAACATACGAGGCTCAAGTGCCCCGAAACTGACTTTGTGTTCTTCGCAGGCATAGTTGGTGGAAAATTCCGTTTCCTCACCTTCGCCGCCGTCTCTGGGAACGGTCACAACAGCGCATCTGCCGTCTGCACGAGACAGGGCATTTTCGATGGATTCTGCCAAGCGTGAACGAATATCCTCTCGCATCACCAAGCGGTCGACCACGATGTCAATGCTGTGTTTGATATTTTTATCCAGGTGAATGTCTTCGGAGAGATCGTATAAACTACCGTCAATGCGGACACGGGCGTAACCGGATTTTTGGGCATCTTTTAGCACCTTTTCGTGCATACCCTTTTGCCCACGAACAACAGGCGCGAGCACCAAAAAGCGCGTGCCTTCGGGCATTTCCATCACACTTGAAACAATCTGCCCGATGGTCTGCTGGCGAATGGGTTTTCCGCAAACAGGGCAATGGGGAATACCAATTCTCGCATAGAGCAAACGAAGATAATCGTAGATTTCTGTGACTGTGCCAACCGTAGAACGGGGGTTTTTTGAGGTGGTTTTTTGGTCAATGGAAATGGAAGGGGAAAGCCCCTCGATGCTATCCACGTCAGGCTTGTCTATTTGCCCTAAAAACATACGGGCATAGGAGGAGAGGGATTCCACAAAGCGTCTGTGTCCCTCTGCATACAATGTGTCAAATGCAAGGGAGGATTTGCCCGATCCTGAAAGTCCGGTCAGCACTACCAACTGGTCTCGTGGAATTGTCACGTCAATATTTTTGAGATTGTGGACTCTTGCTCCCCGAATGACAATTTGTTTTGCCATGATATTACCTTCATTTCCTTCTTTAGTTGTCTTCGCGCAAAGCCCGAATTTGGTCGCGCAGCATCGCCGCTCTTTCAAAGTCAAGATGCGCGGCGGCACGCTTCATTTCTGCTGTCAGTTCGGCTATGCGCTGTTCTTTTTCTTTTTGTGTGAGTTTCTTCTTTTGGGCTTTGGATTTTGGTTCTTCTTTTTTGCCCAATTCAATGACGTCTCTCACCGCTTTTTCCACACTTCTTGGAGTGATGCCGTGCTCGTCATTATATTGTTGCTGAATGGTGCGACGGCGCTCGGTTTCATCCACAGCCGCACGAATAGAGCGTGTCATCACATCGGCATACATGATGACTTTGCCGCCCACGTTTCTTGCCGCACGACCAATGGTTTGAATGAGAGATGTCTCTGAGCGCAAAAGTCCTTCCTTGTCGGCATCCAAAATGGCAACGAGAGACACCTCGGGAATGTCGAGCCCTTCACGAAGCAGGTTGATCCCCACGAGCACATCAAATACGCCCAGGCGCAGGTCACGAATGAGTTCCATGCGTTCCATGGTATCCACATTATGATGAATGTATTTTACCTTGATG
>JAGBWH010000076.1 GCA_017629925.1 Clostridia bacterium | reverse complement strand
GTGCTCATCTGTCACGGAGGGAACGGCATATCTGCCAAAACGAATGTAAACGGGGCCGTCAATTTTGAGCGCGGCTTCTACTGCTGCTTGGGCTTCTTTATCATCGGCAGGATTCATGACCACCATACCGGGAATGGTGCGCATCAAAGCCAAATCTTCGTTGCATTGGTGGGTGGCGCCGTCTTCGCCGACGGTAATGCCCGCATGAGTGGCACAAATTTTAACATTGAGGTGAGGGTAACCAATAGAGTTGCGGATTTGTTCAAACCCACGTCCTGCCGCAAACATGGCGAAAGTGGAAACAAATACGGGAATACCCGTGGAGGCAATCCCTGCCGCCACGCTCATCATGTTGCCTTCTGCAATACCGCAGTTAATAAAGCGGTGAGGGAAGGCCTTTTTGAATACATCCGTTTTTGTGGATTTGGAAAGGTCGGCATCCAGCACATAAAAATGATGGGTTTCGCCCAGTTTAGCGAGTGCTGCACCGTAAGATTCTCTTGTTGCTTTTCCTGCCATCTCACTCACTCTCCTTTCAGTTCTGCCATGGCTTTTTCAAATTCTTCAGCGGTGGGCGCTTTGCCATGCCATTCGGCTTTGCCTTCCATAAAAGACACACCCTTGCCTTTTATTGAGGTGGCGATGATGGCAGTAGGCTTGCCCTTTGTAGCTTTTGCCTCTGAGAGTGCCGCTTTGATTTGATCATAGTTATGTGCATCAATTTTAATCACATTCCAGCCAAATGCTTCAAATTTGGTATCATGGGGTGTGCAATTCATGACCTCGGTCACAGGGCCGTCAATTTGCAAACCGTTGAAATCCAAAAACAGACACAAGTTATCGAGCTTGTAATGAGAGGCAAACATGGCGGCTTCCCATACTTGACCTTCTTCACTTTCACCGTCACCGACGATGGTGTATACGCGGTAGTTTTTGCCTTCGAGTTTGGCAGAGAGTGCCATACCGCAAGCGGCGGAAATACCTTGACCAAGCGAACCTGTGGACATATCCACGCCGGGAATCCCCTTCATATCAGGGTGACCTTGGAGACGGCTGTCAATATGGCGAAGGGTGGGGAGTTCATCGGGGGAGAAAAAGCCTTTTTCGGCCAATGCGGCGTAGAGTGCGGGGGCGCAATGCCCTTTTGAAAGCACGAAACGGTCTCTGTCTGCCCAACTTGGATGAGCAGGATCTACATTCATTTCTTCTCCGTAAAGCACTGCCAAAATATCGGCAATAGAAAGAGAACCACCGGGGTGGCCTGATTTTGCATGGAAAATGCCTGTCAAAGCGCCACGGCGAATGCAGGTAGCGAGTTGGGCTAATTCTTGATGATTCATGTTGCGCACATTCCTTTCTTTTCTCTTTTATCAACGGTCTTATTATACCACGCTTGTCACAAAATAGCAACCATTCTGAAAAAAATATCTTCACAAAAGTCTTTATCCAAGAGAGATGGTGATAGCCTACAAATATCGATATAAAAGATTGTGCAAATTGTTTTCGCCTGTATTCTTGCGGATCTTCATTATGTTTGATAAAATAAGAAGTAGATAATAAATGCAGTCATAGCCTTTGCTTTTTTGACTGCACCTCGATAAAGATTAACCATTCTTTGACTAAAGGAGAAACCAACATGAAAATGAAAACACTATCCATGATGTTTTTGCTGGTATGCCTTGTTTTGTGCTTGGTGGCTTGTGGTAGCGTGGCAGCGTCAAGTACGACCTCCTCCACCTCATCAAGCACCACAAGTAGTCACGAAAGCACAAGTTCCAGCAGTTCTTCTGCGTCTCAGGTGATTTTGCCTCAGGACTGCAGTCACGAAGGCAATACCAATATGCCTGATTGCGAGGATGTAGTGGAGTGCTCTGTTTGTAAAGGGGATGTCATTGCCCCTATCTATCATACCTATGTGATGCCCGGCGTTCATGTAGAAGGGGATTGCACCAAAGCGGGCTATACCGTCTATACTTGCGTTCGTTGCGATCATACCATGGAAGAGATGGATGAAGAATACGGTAGTCATCAATTTGAAAATGGTATCTGTAAACATTGCCAAGCCTCCTCCAAGGTGAAAGTAGAAGAGCAGGAGATTGATAAACTGCCCATGCCCGATAAGTACAACACAGGTGCTGGTAGTTATCTCTATGCCGACCGTCCCCTCGCGAAGGTGACCAAATCGGGCATATACAATGGCACGCCCATTTATGTCAACGGTGACAAAGTGGGTATTGATTACATCAATGTGGATATCACAGGCTTGACCGAATATGTGATTTCTGATATCGACTTCTCTGATTATCAATTCGCCACAAGCGGAACTTTCGCAGGGGTAACAGAAAAATTTGTAGTGCGCTTTGAAAACTGCAAATTTGATACCTTTACCACCGACCGCGATGGAACAGGGCTGGTTTATTATACCTTAGACCATTGCTCGCTCAACACGTTTAACGGCAGTAATGCCACCATCGAATGGTGCTATTTCGGCGGAAACGACTACCGTGACGGTCTCGTGCCCTTCCGCAATGTGACCGTCAACCACTGTATGGTCGGTGAAAAAGACTCTGTGCGCTATGAAAACGAAATGCACACCGACGCCATTCAAATCTATGGGTTTGGTATGGGTAAGCGCACTGTTGTGGCAGAAAATCTGCATTTCTATAATTTCCGCGCCATGATGCCCGCTGTGACCTTCTCCGGCTCGGAATCCTATACCAATGCGATTTTGATGGTTTCCCTTGACTACAACCATGCCTATAACATCTCCTTTGAGCATTGCTATATTGATGGCGGTGGCTACCCCGTCATGGTATGGGATAACCCCCACCCCGACTATATTGAAGGCTATGGCACATCCGCATTTGAATATAACCATATGCAAGACATTGTGTATCGTGATATTATGTACGGGTGCACCATTTCAGGTCAACCCTATGTCATCGGTTTGAAGAGCCCGCTGTCCTACGTTACCTTTGGTGATACCAAAGTGCAAGGGCCTGTGAGTGATACGACCAACATTGATGCTCTCAATCAAGATCCCAACTTCCTGCACAAGATGGAAACCCTCTATGTTGGTTCTGTGTGGGAAAAAGATGGCAAAACTCACTTTTCCGTTTCCAACAATACCAATATCACTCGTGAATTTTCCGTGATGACACCCGATGGGGCAATTCATCAATTTATCATTCCTCGTGCACCCGTGGCAAGCGAATTTGAATTTAATCTCACCTATGCGGAATTTCCTTTTGATATTGATATCGAGATTGACGGTGTCTTTGACTATGTTGTCTGTTTTGACACCACCTGCGGAAACTATCAACAAATTCGGTTTGTTAGTCATACCGAAGCAGATGTGTATATTGACATCACCCCGCTTGAAAACTGGACGTCTGCCAAGGAAGTTTATGAAGTCTTCCATGCCCCCTTCAACAATACTACATATTTCGATATCACCTCGGATGGCGTGATGACCATCTACGGTAGTGGCGCCGTGAATGCCACAACAGAAGCGAGCTACCAGTCAAGTAAATACTATCCTTTCTGCGATCAAATCAAAGAAATTGTCGTCAAACCCGGTGTGACAGGCATTGGCAACTTTGCCTTCGCTTACCTGACCTCCCTTGAAAAAGTTTCCCTGCCTTCCACCCTTCGTCAAATCGGCAATGGGGCATTTAAGGGATGCCATCAACTCAAAGAGATCAATCTCCCCTATGGGCTGAACAAAATGGGAGACGCTGGATTTGCGGATTGCTTGTCACTTAAAGACATCACCATTCCCACCACCGTAAAATCCATGGGTAGCCAATTGTTTATGGGTTGTGAAAACCTGCAAAAAGTGGTGATGCTCGCGTCTGTGAATACGCTTGGCGCAAACACCTTCAAAGGATGCTACAATTTACAGCAAATCACTCTAAACGGTCATTTTACCAGCATTTCCTCACAAGCGTTTGCTGGTTGTGTGAGCCTCACCTCCCTTGTCTATGAAGGTAGTGCAGGCGAACTTCAAGCATTGACGGTAGGGGAAGTGGGCAATGCGCATTTTAGCCGTGTGGCACAAAACCCAACCTATATAAGCTATGCGGATGCAGCGGCACTTGAGGACAGAGATTTGGCAGACCGTGAGCCCAAGACACCCACGGTAAGCTATTCCCACCTCTTCCTCGAAAAATCTGCAGGCAGACACACATCTCTCATTACCTATATTCCATACTCAGGCAGTCCCATTGATCTGGGCATGACCACCGACTCTGACGGTGAAGTCACCATTAAATGGGTGGAAGGCGCACTATTGCTGGACGGTGCACCCTCTGATGTGGGCCGTTATGTTGCGGTGGTGAAGATTGCCGAAACCGAAAACTATGCCGTCTATGAAGCCCACCTGACCTTTGCGGTGCAAAAAATTGATGCAGAGGTCACCATCGAAGCCGGCTCAACACTTGATAAGGTCTATGACGGACTTCCCGTGGGAGACGTAAGCTACACGACCAACAGTTCCTCTCCTGCAGAACTGATTTGGTATGCAGGCCAATCCATTTGCGATGGACGCCCTGTTGCCCCGGGTGAGTATCGTGTGGTTGTCTATGTGCCTGAAAATCACAACTTTAGAGCCGCACAGGCAGAGATTGCCTTCACCATCTCCTTGCCTGAAGATCAAGAGTATTGGGATGGCTCCGCCGCCTCTCAATTTGCGGGCGGGGAAGGTACTGAGGCTTCTCCCTATGAAATCGCAACCCCTGAGCAACTCGCTTATCTTGCCCTGCTCATCAACAATAGCGCCACCAACCCAACCTACGCCTCCGCTTACTATACACTCACCAATGATATTTACCTCAATGCAGGCGGCTCTGCCTATGACGGATGGGTAAAAGTGCAAGGCGATATGTCTCAACTCAACCTGTGGCATTCCATTGGTCTCAAAGAGGAGTTGGCATTTAGAGGTCATTTTGACGGCGCAGGTTATACCATCTATGGGCTTTATGGCTTCTCTTGTGATATCGCAGGTACCAAATATGATAATGGTTTGTTTGGCTTTGCGGTAGGTGCTACCATCAAAGACCTCAACTTCCGTTTTGGATGGCTACATTCCACCGGCAAAAACAACTATTCCGGTTTTGTGGCAGCGGTGGCGAAAGGTTGTACCGTCAGCGGCGTCGTGGTTGAAGATTGCCTTGTGTCCTCTCCCTCTGCTTATGCAGACGATCTGTTTGGCTACACAGAATAAGCGCACCTTAAGCGACCACACTCTCCCTTGGGGCGATCTTTCCCCAAGGTAATCATCAATTTTGACACAAATCATCTATGACAGCAAGGGATGCAAAACGATTGTTTTGCATCCCTTTTTTGGTATCCATATCTAATTTTCATCGCCTTTTCCAAAACCCGCAGGGTGCATAAAAAATCTCCCAAAAAGCAGAGGCGAGTCTGCCTTTTAGGAGATAAAACGATAGGGGTATTGCCGAATTATGCCTGATTTGGCTGCTTTCTGTCTTGGAAAATGGGCAAAAAGCGGATTAGTTAGGCTCTTGGAAGGCGCGAACAAATGGCACGTTTCCTGTGGATTTGCACACCCGCATACCTTGGGTTTTTCTGCCGGTGGGGTCAAGGATTTCGCGGTAGGTCTTGCGCTTGCCTTGTGCGGTTTCATAGACCATGTAGTGAGCAGGACGGCGCACGCCCACATACAGCAGTTTGTCTCCGTCTTTGAGTTTGAGGGCGTCAAACTTGTTACGGCGAATGGCGTATTCACCGAGTAGTGAGCATTTGAGCATACCGGACGATGTGGCAAACAACACTTTGTCTTTTGCATCCTCGCCCTTTTCTTCGATAATCGCCAAAATGTGGCGGTCGTCAAAGTGCAAAATCAGTTTTTCGGGGATAGAGCCCTTGTCTTTGGCTTTGCCTTCGGGAATGGCATCCACTTTGATTTGGTAGCACATACCCCTTGCACCGAATACCAGCAAGGTGCGGTCGGTTTGGGTAAATACAAAGCGTTCGGGGGGAATATTGGCTGTTTTTTGGAGATTTTCGAAAATCTTTTCGCTCACTCTGTGCAGACAGCTGTTATCGTCTACATACACAACGGTTTTCTCCACCGTTTTGAACGCATCGCGAGACACTTCCACCATCTCTTCGCCGTAGCGAATTTCGGTGAGACGGGAGGTTTTGAGTTGCTTTTTGATGGATTGCAGAGACGCGCGAATGACGCTGTGCAGTTTGGCTTTTGAAGAGAGAATGTCACTCAGTTCCTTGATAGTCTCTCGCACGTCTGCCAATTCTTTTTCCACACTCTCCACTTCAAGCCCCGTAATACGGCGCAGTTTCATTTCGAGAATGGCATTGGCTTGATTGTCGCTCAGGGAAAACTCTGCTATCAGGGCTTCTTTGGCAATGGCAGCGGTGCGAGAGCCGCGAATAATGGCAATCACACGGTCGATATGGTGGGCTGCCACAGATAGACCAACT
>JAGBWH010000010.1 GCA_017629925.1 Clostridia bacterium | reverse complement strand
TCGTAGATAACTTCACTTGCCCGCAAGGGCAAACTTAGTTAGCGTGTTCGCCTACGGAGAACACGCTCTGTACCAACTACCCTTGAGGGCGGAGTTTGGATGAAGAAAGCCCGTTTGGAATGGTGAAGGCGTATATACATACGTCGAAGCCTTCCAAACGGGGTTAGAAAAAGAAATATAAATTGGCTAATCGGATATTGCAGGGTATACAGTTTTGGTTTCAAACGAATTTATTGTGGGATATTTCTTATATATCCCCTTTCTTTTTCGTTCTTCGCCTAAATCCACCCTCAACCCCTCAACTGATTGTAGGGATCAACATCCGCGACTACTACAGGCTTGAAGCTGAAGGAAAAATCAAATTGTTTTTCGCTGAATTGATGCTCAGGCACAAGTCCAGGACCGCAGGAGTTGGAGCCAATTCCGCTTTGCTTGTAGTCAATGATGACGGTGGTTTCTTTTTGAGGTATAAGCTCATAGTGGTGAGGAGTTTGGGTGAGTTGCTCGGGGGTGAAATGGCTGGCATTAAAGGAGAAGGTGTTGCCATAGAAGAGCAAGCCTTGACCGTTTACATGAGAGACCATAGCAAACCGACAACCGGCGTGAGCGCCGTGCTCTTGAGGTCTGACATAAGGCTCGTATTCTGCGCTGACGGTGGTGGAAAAATCAGCAAAAGTGGCAGCCAGATGCTTGTCGCTGTAGTTTTCCATAGGGCCATAGCCCAGATAACGCAGATGTTCTGTGCCTTCGGGCATGGTAAACACAAAGCCAAAGCGAGGCAAGAATGTTGCATTTTCACGAACATCACTATGGCAATCCACATGAAGCACGCCGTCAGAGGTGATGCGATACACCATTTTCAGTTCCATCAAGCTGTATTGGCTCTTAGCGCCAAGACGTTGGGTGGCGCAAAGGGTAATGCAATCATCGGTGATGTCGCCCAAGGTCAAACCGAAGGAGAAGAGCATCATGCGGTTATAGCCTTCTTGATACCATTTAGATTTAATGTTGCGGTCATTGTCCGTGGGAGCGCGCCAAATCGTGGGCACTACGGGTTTTTCCAGCCATTCGCCACAGCCTAATTTTGCGCTGACAAGACAAGCGGTGGTTTTATCAAACATGTAGGAAATGTCGCCGCACGAAACGGTGATGGTATAGGCATCTTGCTCCACTGCCAAAGGCGAGGTGCGAGGTGCTACAACAGGCGCTTCTCTTTCCTCTAAGACGATTTGGCTGTGATAGACTTCGTGGCCTGCCTGTGCCCAAGGATTGTCGCAGTTGGTCACAAAGGAAAGTCTAAGGGTGCGAATGCCCACGCTTTGGTCGTTTGCAAAGAGGTGCAAAGTGATTTCTCTTTGCGGAAGAATGTTCAGGGCGTCCACTTTTCCACGGCGCACGACTTTGCCGTCTGCTTCCACCGTCCATACAAGTCCGATGTCGGATAGAGGCGTGAAATAGCGCAAGTTGCGCAACACGATTGTCCCCTCTTCTTTTGTAGCATAGGCATAAACGGGAGTGAGGGCTTGTTTGAGTTCCAAAAGCCCTGTGTGAGGACGGCGGTCGGGATATACCAAACCGTCTACACAGAAGTTGCCGTCATGGGGATGGTCACCAAAGTCACCGCCGTATGTGTATTGATGATTGGTAAAGCGAGAGTCGCCAATCGAAACGGAATGATCGGTCCATTCCCACACACAACCACCACAAAGTTGGTCATTGGCATAGAAGAGACGCCAGTAGGCTTCAAGGTCCCCGGGGCCGTTGCCCATGGCATGGCAGTATTCGCATAGGTAAATGGGGCGTGTCCAGCGTTCATCTTGCACCAGCAATTTAAGTCTATCGACAGAGGGATACATATAGCTTTCAAGGTCCAGATAGGGGAATTGCGTTGCATCTTCTGCTTTATCTATAATGCGCCACATGGCATTTCTCGACTCATCCTCGGCGTGTACCAAGCGGGCAGGATCTTTGGCTTTGAAATATTCACATTGCTTTTGATGATTTAGACCGACACCGCTTTCGTTGCCCACACTCCACATGAAGATACAGGGGTGGTTTTTATCTCTTTCCAGCATACGCATGGAGCGGTCGAGATAGGCTTCAGTCCAATCGGGGCTGTTTGTGGTGTGGCTCCAGTTGCCCGCTGCGCCAAAACCGTGTGTTTCAAGGTCGGTTTCGTCTACCACAGACAAACCAAGTCTGTCGCACATATCCAGCAAACGGGGATCGTTGGGATAGTGGCTGGTGCGAACGGTATTGATGTTATGCGCCTTCATCATGAGCAGGTCTTGCATCATGTGGTCATAGGGGGTGGCGTGACCGAGCAAAGGATGACTGTCATGGCGATTGACGCCCTTGACCTTCCATTTTTGACCGTTCATGTAGAGCACTTTGCCTTTGATTTCTACACGGCGGAAGCCAACCATTTGACAAAAATGCTCCGCACCGCAAACCAGTTCAATTTCATAGAGGTGGGGGGCTTCATCCGACCACAGCATGGGCGTGTCAATATAAGGCAATCTGATGGTGTCCTCCGACTCAATCGCCAAAACGCCCTCGCCGAGCAGTTCGCCCGTGGGAGAAGTAAAGCGCCATGACACACTCACGGGGGCTGTGACTTTTACATCTACCGTCGGGGTAGCAGACAGCAAATCGCTTGCCGTGTTGTCATGGATAAACAAGTCCTCAATATGGGCAATTTCTCTGAAAAGAAGATAAACCTCCCTGAAAATACCAGAAAAACGGAACATATCTTGGTCTTCAAGATAGGTACCATCGCACCATTTGAACACCAAAACTTTGAGTGTATTCTCTCCTGCATGAACATAGGGCGAAAGTGCCACTTCGGTAGTCATGTGGCTGACTTGGCTATATGCCACAAAGGTATCATTTACCCAAACATAGAAGCAACTGTCTACGCCTTCAAATACAAGTCGAATATCCTTTTGGCATTCCTCTGCGGTGAGCTGAAAATTGCGCACATAGAGTCCGCAAGGATTTTCCATGGGCACATGAGGGGGGTCCACGGGAATGGGATAAGACACGTTGACATAGTTGGGCACGTCATATCCGCGACCAAGCGCCACTTGCCAGTTCATTGGCACGGTGAGTGTATCCATGCCCTCTGTGGTAAAACTTTCGGCGGTGAAATCCTCCAGTTCGCGCACAGATTTGAAATAGCGGAAATTCCAAGCGCCAATCAAAGAGCGAAACATAAAACTCTCTGCTCTTCTGCCTCTTTTAGCGGTGAGCTTATCATGATAGGGGATAAGATACGCATGGGGGGCTTCGCATCCCACATGGAGATGCTCCAGAGATTTGTGGTAATCCATCACAGAAAGTGGCATACTTTTTTCTCCTTTACTTTGCGGAAATAATATTTATGGTATATTTTTGTTTTGTATTTTTTAATTCATTTTCAGGCGCACTTCGCCAGCGCCAAGGCGTATTTCCTCTCCTGTGGCAACTCTCACTTTGAGAGAGGCATCGTCTAAGATGGAAATCACCTCTGCTTCGTAGGTTGTGCAAGGTGTCACCACATCCACTTTTTTGCCAATCAAAATAGAGCGAGCGCGGTATTCTTCGATGGGTAAGGGCGCATCAATTTGGGTGAGTTTGCCCAACTCTTTTACCAATTGTGCCGCCAAAATAGCCCCGTTTTCCCAATTACCCCCCGCTTCTTTGACAGAAATGGCGATATTTTTTAGTCTTAAGCGAAATAAATAAAAGTGTGTTTAATGGCTTCATATAAAGGCATAACTACTACTCAATATATTGACGTTTAAAGTAATTTCCAACCATTATAGAAGCAATGTACCATACGC
>JAGBWH010000009.1 GCA_017629925.1 Clostridia bacterium | reverse complement strand
GTGGCTCGCCCATCATCCAAGACGGCAAACTGGTAGGGGCTGTCACCCACGTGCTGATTGGCGATCCCACCCGAGGATACGGCATTTTCATCGAGAATATGCTGAATGCGAGCCGCATGGCTCGCAATGAATAGCCGAAATGGGCATGAATGGGGCGCGCAGCACTCATGAATTGTCCTGCGGTCATGATTTGCACTGATGCACATTGACAATGACGCCGTGAGATAAATGGAAAATCGACAGTTGAAAGCGAACCGTCAATCATAAAAAAACAAAGGCAATATCAGCCGCCTAAAAGGGACGTAGATATTGCCTTTTTGATTTTCATAATCCTCGCAGGAGCACCTTGCTCGCGTTTTTGGTGTGGAGGGGATGTCGTGCCACCTCTGCGAGAATGGGATGTGAGACCTTATCCCGTATAAGAGACTTTTGGGTGGTCAAAATGGCTGCCGTCAGGCGTTTGCTTTTGCATAACGTAAGCAATCGTCTACATATTGCAGTACGTTTTTTCGTCCGTGGACGAAGTCTTGGTTGTAGGGGCGGTAATCGTGGGAAAACAGCAGGTTTTGGATGCGCTCGTCTTGTTTTACCCGCGCTATCGTGGCAAAGTACTCCTCTTGATAGGGAACGTTGCAGGGATAATCCTCCAAACCGTTGCCTTGCAAACCGTCGCCTGAAATCAGGGTGTTTGTTTGTTCGCACAAAACGCCCACACAATGCTCTGCATGACCGTGAAGCGGATAGGTAGACACGCCATAAAAGAGCGGTTTTGCCGTTTCTACCACTTCGATTTGTGGGCAAATTTCCAAAATTCTCGCCAAACCCCCTGCGTGATCGTAGTGTCTATGGGTGATGACCAGATAGGGGATATCTTTTAGCGCATACCCCAATCGTGCAAGGGCGGGCAAAATCCACTCGTCTACATCGGCTGTCGTGGTGGCAGCGTCCACCAAAGCCACGCCGTCCTTGCCCACGACAAGAAAGACGGAGGTATACACGCTCTCAAAAGGAATTTTCAGCCGATAAATGCCTTCCGCTTCTTTTTTGAAGCTCTTTTCCATCTTGCGCTCCCCTCAAATGCGCGACCAATCGAAAAGCACGCCTATGGGGAAATTCTTTTCGCTTGCCAGGCGGTTATATACCTCGTTGGCATCAGCCGGTGAGTGTATTTCAAAAATCATATCCTTAAAATTCATCCGTCCGCCCTTGATCAGATGCAAAACGGTTCTCAAATCGTCTTCGTCCGTCCAAAGGCCGGGGCTTGATTCTCTCTCCGGTCTTGCCATCGTATGCGCGCCAATGAGCGATACTCCTCTGCCGTGTACCTTTCCGTAATAGTCTATTTCAAAGTGCGAGCTTCTCGTGCAACCGAGAAGTGCGACTCTGCCCATTTTTTGCATACATTCAAGCGCTTGGATGAGTCCTATTCCCAATCCTGTCACCTCAATGCAGACATTGACGCCCCCATCGCTTAGTTCCTTGACCTTTGAGACAAAGTCCTCGGAGGTGGGATCCAGCGCATAATCTGCGCCCATCTTCAGCGCAAATTCTCTGCGTTCTCCTACGGGATCAACGGCGATAATGGGATATGCCCCTGCCGCTCTCAACTGCTGAACAGCGAAAATACCGAGAATGCCAAGCCCCATGACAAGCGCCGATTCTCCAATTTCAAGATGCGTCTTTCTGATGGCTGCAAGCGGGAAGGTGGATATCAACGTCATGGACGCTTCCGCCATGGACACGCCGTCGGGGATTTTAATGACGTTTTTTCTGCTTACGGTGATGTGTTTTTTGTGCTTGCCCCAATATACGACAACCTTATCTCCGACCTCTATATCGGTGACGTCGCTTCCTTTTTCGATGACGACACCAGCCGCGCTATACCCCACCATGCGCGGGAATACCGCCTCCGCATCTTCGGAGACAAGCGTACCATTTCGATCGCCTACAAAATTTGCCTTTTCCGTTCCCGAACTGATGGCGGAATACGCCAAGCGAACTGTCACTTCATCTGCCTTAGGCGGCAGACATTCCACATCAAGCAACTCTGCCGTGTAGGGTGCTGTAAAAATAATCTGTTTCGTTTGCATATTATATATCCTTTCCGCAAGCTCTTTGTATGAGTTTATAAAGCCTTAATTCATAGTCGTATGAGTAGGGGTTTTCTTTCCCTCTCACCATTTCAGCAAAATTGCGCATCATCGCATCATATCTATCATAGATCTC
>JAGBWH010000075.1 GCA_017629925.1 Clostridia bacterium | reverse complement strand
TTCACCATATTTTTCTTTGACATAGGCAATGACACGCTCTCTTTTTTCGTAACACAGGTCAATATCAAAGTCGGGGAGTGAAATACGGTCAGGATCTAAAAAGCGTTCAAACAACAAGTCAAATCGAAGCGGATCGACGTCTGTTATACGCAAACAATAGGCAACAAGCGAACTTGCCCCCGATCCTCTACCCGGACCTACGGGTATATCATGATTTTTGGCATAGCACACAAAGTCTTGCACGATGAGAAAATACTCATCAAACCCCATGCGATGAATGATAGAAAGTTCATGAGCCATGCGCTGGCGATACATTTGCTCTGTATAGTCTTCGTCAAAGAGAATCTTCCCTGCTCTGATTTTATCCAAAAAACCTTTTTCGGTTTCTTCTATAAGTATTTGCTGGTGGGTTTTACCTGCCGTGGCAGGATAGGTGGGGAGATATACTTGTCCGAAAGTGAAATCAAACTGACATCTCTGTGCAATGTCAACTGTGCGGTTGAGCGCATCTATGTCAGATGGGAACACTCTCGCCATTTCTTCACCAGTTTTAAGATAAAATTCCTTGGTTTGAAGTCCTGTTTTTTCTTCTCCCACAATGCTGTTGGTCTGAATACAAGTGAGAATGTTTTGAATGGAAGCATCTTTCTTTTCAAGATAATGCACGTCGTTTGTGACAACCGTTGGAATACCTGTTTGCTTTGCAATACTGCGAATTCCCGCACAAACTCTTCCGTCATCCGAAAGACCGTGGTTTTGAAGTTCCAAATAAAAATGGTCAGCGCCAAAAATACTTGCAAGTTTTTCTGCATAAGCTTGCGCTTCACTCATTTGACCTTGCACAATCATCGTTGGAATATAGCCTGAAAGGCAGGCGGAGAGCGCAATCAAGCCTTCATGATATTCACAAATCAAGTCCATATCAATGCGAGGCTTACTATAAAAACCTTCGGTATAGCTTTTTGAGACCAGTTGCATGAGGTTGTGGTAGCCGTTTTCATTCTCAACGAGCAACACCAAGTGATAGCCTGACTGGTCACGCTTTCCTTCCTTTTGAAAGCGAGAACGAGGTGCTACATAGACCTCGCAACCAATAATAGGCTTGACACCTTCTTCTTTGCAAGCACGCCAAAACGCCACCGCGCCATACAGTGCGCCGTGGTCAGTAATCGCAATGGCAGATTGCCCGATGTCCTTCGCTTTTTTTGCCAATTCCTTGATTTTACAAGCACCATCAAGGAGGCTGTATTCGCTATGGACATGAAGATGAACAAACGCTTGACTCATGCTTCCTCCAATAATTTTTTACCAATTTCCATAATTTTTTTGAGACGATGGGCTAAACAAGACTTTTTAATAGGCGGATCCATGATGGCCGCCAATGCAGAAAGCGACAAATCACTATATGTGAGTCTGGCGATAGCCGTTTCGTATAGTTCAGAAGAAAGCTGGGAAAGAAGCCCTGCTTCCTGCAATCTTTTGATCATGTCAACCTGTTTCATAGAAGCCGACACGGTACGTTCGATATTCATGGTGTCGCAGTTTGAATCTCTTTGCGCCATGGCACGAAGGTCATTTTGTATA
>JAGBWH010000074.1 GCA_017629925.1 Clostridia bacterium | reverse complement strand
TGATTAAAATTTTAGAGGAAAGAGGCATCGAATATAAAGACTACGGTTGCTATTCCGAGGAGCGTTGCGATTACCCCGTCTACGGTGCCGCCGCCGCGCGCGCCGTGGCATCAGGCGAATGTGAAAAAGGCATCATCTGTTGCGGAACGGGTGTGGGCATTTCTATTGTCGCCAATAAAATCAAAGGTATTCGCTGTGTGGTATGTAGCGAGCCTTATTCCGCCAAACTCTCTCGTATGCACAATAATTCCAACATGCTCTCACTTGGTGCTCGCGTGATTGGAACAGAGCTGGCAAGAATGATTGTGGAGGCTTGGCTGGATGCAGAATTTGAAGGCGGCCGCCACCAACCTCGCGTGGATATGATCACCGAGATTGAAAACCAAGGTTAAACATAAGAATTACATAGTAAATTGAGGAGTAAAATTAGATATGAAAATAGGCGTATTAGTGCATCTGGGCGAAAATGTCGACGAAACCTTCAAAAAGGTGGCAGACCTTGGACTGGATAACTGCCAACTGGCTTGTTGGGACGGGGCAAAAATGACCGATGCGAACGTGGAAGCCATTGCGCAAGCGACTAAAAAATATGGGATTGAGATTAGCGCCTTTTGGTGCGGCTGGAGTGGCCCTGCTATGTGGAATTTTTACGAAGGCCCGCTTACCCTTGGTATTGTGCCGGAGGCTCATCGCGAGATAAGATGTCGGGAGTTAAAGCAAGGCTCGGATTTTGCCAAAAAGTTGGGCATCAGACACGTCATCACCCATTTGGGCTTTCTTCCCGAAATACCTCTTTCAGAGGAATATCCCAAAATCGTGGAGGCGGTGAGAGACATTGCGCTTCACATGAAGGAAAACGGGCAATATTTCCTGTTTGAAACGGGACAAGAAACACCCGTCACCCTGAAACGACTCATCACCGATGCAAAAACAGACAATCTCGGTATCAATCTTGACCCTGCTAACCTGATCCTGTACGGTAAGGCAAACCCCATTGACGCGCTTGACGTCTTTGGCGAGTATGTCATGGGCGTTCATGCAAAGGACGGAAAATATCCCACCAACGCCAAACAATTGGGAGAGGAAACGCCCATCGGAGAGGGAAGGGTGAATTTCCCGCAGTTCATTCAAAAACTCCGCGAAGTGGGCTACGACGGTGCGCTGACCATCGAGAGAGAAATCTCCGGAGAAAAACAAAAGGCGGACATTTTGGCGTCCATAGATTATATTAAAAGCATTTTAGGAGGGCTTTCATCATGAAGTTAAAAGTTGCTTTGATCGGCATTGGCGGAATGGGAAAAAACCATTTCAATATCTATAAGGGTTTTGAGGATATTGATTTTGTCGCCGCTTGCGATATTAGACAATCTCGGCTCGACCTTGCCTCAGCCGAATGTCCGCATATGCATTTTTATACCAATTACGCCGAAATGCTTGAGCGTGAACAGCCCGATATTGTGGATATATGCACACCCACTTACCTTCACGCTGAACACGCCATTGCCGCCATGCAAGCAGGCGCTCATGTGATTTGCGAAAAGCCAATGGCGCTGAGTAGCCAAGAGACGTCCATGGTAATCGCCCAAGCCCAAAAAACAGGCAAAACCTTCATGGCAGCCCATGTTGTGAGATTTATGCAAGCTTATGCCTATCTTGCTGAAGCCATAAAAACTAAAAAACACGGAAAACTCCTGAAACTCTCTCTCCGCCGTATCAGCGCAACACCCACATGGAGTTGGGAGAATTGGTTTTTAGATAAGCAAAAAAGCGGCCATGTTCTCTTGGACCTGATGATACACGATATCGACTTCATGCAGTCCGTTTTGGGCGAGCCCGAGGAGATTGTGGGCGCTCATTATGAGTTACAAAATCACACGAACTTTGCCTCCGCCATTTATCTGTACGACCATTGCTCAGTATCTATCGAGTCGGGCTGGTTCAAATCCAACCCCAAGTTTACAGCCGACTATTTTGCCTTCTTCGAGGAAGGCTATATCAGCCTAAACGATGGCAATGTGGTGGAATGCGGCGAACCTGTCGTGCTTGCCGAGAAAGACGCCATTCAGTCCATGGGCATCAACATCAGCCACGCAGACGGTTACGCATCCGAATGTCGTTACTTTATAGATTGCATCAAAGCAGGGAAGTCCCCCGATTTTATCACCCCCGAAAGTTCCGCTGCCAGCGTGGCTCTCGTGGAAAAGACGATCGAAAAACTTGCGAAACTTTGATAGATACATACAGTATTTCACAAAAAAATAAGCAAATAAAAAAGAGAAAACCAGCGAAAGTTGGTTTT
Organism: Clostridia bacterium; assembly: GCA_017629925.1. GTDB lineage: Bacteria > Bacillota > Clostridia > Oscillospirales > CAG-272 > UBA1740. The sequence goes on along the minus strand of JAGBWH010000074.1, from coordinate 9,982 downwards.
CTTTTTTTGTGTGATGGACACCCCAGATTAGAAGTAAGAGGTAAGAGTGAAGAGGGAAGAGTGAAGAAGTAAGGGGTAAGAGGTATGATAGCGTAAGAGATTTGATTTCATGATATCATGATATTATGATATCATAATTTGCCTTAGGTTGAATGCGAGGGCAAGGCGCAAGAGGGAAGAGAAAAAAAGGTTTTGGGGCAAGCTTTAACGATAAAGCTTGCCCCAAATGGCAACATCCTCCATGATGCGTCGGTCTGCCTCGTCATAAGGGCAGGTAAACACACAGTTGGGTGCGCTTTCAATGGTCATTACACCACTAAAACCAAAGGCTTTCATAGCCTGCGCCACCGCTTCCATATTCATTGTGCCACAGGGGAGGAATTGATGCAAGTCGCGCACACCATCGTTGTTGTGAATATGGCATTCAATGATGGGGAAGGGCTTGGAGCGAAGTGCGCGCAAAAAGTCTGCTTGGGTGGGGGCGTCGGTGGGCGGGCATTCGTTGGGGCTGTTATGAAAGAGAGTTTCATGACCTGTGTACTTGCCGTTCATGCGAATGTAGAGATGCCCAAAATCGAGCAAATAGCCAAAGCGGTCATTGCCCTTTAGATGGGCAATTTGTGCATACTCCGCCTCGGTAAGTCCAAAATCCTCTACCCCGATTTTGCAATTCAACACGGTGGCAAGGGTCTCATCAATATACGGAGTGATGTTGTCACGAATAGCTTGCGGTACATCAAAGGTCAAATTGAGTATATAGCCATAGGTGGCTTGCCATGCGGCAAAAAGCTCAATACGCGTATGAAACTTCGCCACTTCCTCAGGTGTGTGATTTCTGGGGAGACGACTATGGACGGTCACGGTGATATGGTTTTGGCGCAAAGCCTCTGCCAATGCCGCACCGCCGTCTTCCTTGCAGGCGCTTTCCAGCTGATCGCCAAGAAGGCTCAAAATAGACAGTCCTTGTTTGGCAAAATAGTGGACGTTTTCAATGGTCGTTCTTTGTGGGTAATGCCACATAGCAATGGTAATCATCATAAAATCTCCCTTTTAGATATGTTTATCATCAAAAAATATAGTCAAAGACGAAAATCACAGAAAATGAGGAGGGGCTTTGTGCTCGCCCTCTCGGAAATCCGCGCGAAGCATCTCGCGCAACTCGTCTTCTAAAACAGGCAATGCCTCTTTTGCATATAGGAGCAAATAGCGATACGCATCCGGCTGGGATATGCGTTGCAAGGGGCGATGGTCTTGGGTGCGAATGTAGGTGGTCAGCCCCTCCCAAAAGTGGAATGGGGAGGTCATGAGTGGCGTGAGATACCACAGGGTATGTGCGAAACGCCCACTTTCAAAGTAACGGTCTAATACCTCCGCCATATGGGATAGTTTTTGCAAATCTTCATAGGACATCCAGTTATTTTGGAGTACCGTGTAGGGCGGATTTTGCAAAAACGCATAGCCATACTGCTCTTTGTGCTCTCGCAGGGCGGTGCCATGGAGTAACTTCAAAAAGCCAAGCTGGAGCATATGGCAAGAGCCATAGGCATCATCAAAGGATTGAGCGAAGCGCGCATAGGTTTCATAGGGCAAGCCGGCTATCAAATCAAGATGCACGTGAATGTTGCCCATCTCAAAAATGCGCTTTGCGGTGGCGATGGTCTTTTCGGGCGAGAGGTGACGGGCAGAGGCTTCAAGGGTGGGAATATGTGTGCTTTGCAGTCCAATTTCCAGCTGGATTTTGCCTTTTGGAAACTGTGCGAATATCTCAAAACTTTCCTCGTTTAGCAGGGTGGCACACACCTCAAAATGGTAGTGTTTACTAAAGGTGTCCGAGAGCAAAGCACGCCAAATTTGGTTGGCTCTGTCAATGTTAAAATTGAACGTTCTATCCACGAATTTGATGATTTTGCATCCGCCGTCAAGACGTTCAAACGCTTTGAGGTCATCTATGGTTTGCTCGACCGTTTTGTAGCGTGGATGTGTGTCGGTGGAGGACAGACAGTAGGCGCAACGAAACGGGCAACCGCGCGAGGATTCATAGTATAAAATCTCGCCTGTATGCTCACCGTTTTGGTATAGTATCCCTTCATTTCGCATATAAGGTAGGGGGTTTTTGGAAATTATACGTGAAAAGGATTGATTTTGGGCGATTTTTTGGCAAATTTCGAGCATGGCTTCTTCGCCTTCGCCACACACGATAGCATCAATATAGTCAAGCGTCGCAAAACGCTCGGTGGCAAAGGATACCTCAGGCCCGCCCAAAATGATTTTCGCATGGGGACGAATTTGATGCAGGGCATGGGCAATATCCAGCAGGGGCACGATGTTCCAAATATAGCAGGAAAAGCCATAGACGTCGGCGCACTCGCCCGCAAGACCTTCAATGATATGAGCCGTTCTGTCGCGCAGGGTATGTTCGCAGAGTACCACCTCAAACCCCTCGCGCACAAGGGGCGCACGCAGACAGCGAATGGCCAAATTGGTATGGCTCCATGAGCCATTTAAGGCGCATAATGCAATTTTCATTTCGTGGTTTCCTTTACTGAATTTGTCGTTTCATTTGCCCCAATAGCCAAATGCTTCATGGTGGAAAATTTCGTTCTTTATGAGGTGTAAAACACCCCACCGCCTTGCTCTTTAGTTTACTATTATATTATAGCATAAAAAACGTGTTTGTAAAGTCTTTGACAGCAAAACTCCCTGCCGCAAAAATGACAGGGAGTTTTCCTTTTTGATGTGATATAGTAAGGGGAGATCCCACTAATCGTGCGCGAGGCTGTCTGTTAGTCGCATTACCCAAGTGGCATTTGATTGTGCAATTTCAGCTATTTTGCAAAATCTTCTAAAAATACAAGGGCATCACCCCCAGCGAATACAAAAAGCGCACTCATGTAAGCACCAGCCAATACCAAAACAGGTAAAAACTTCAATTTTGTATCAAAATACACATTGCTTTTTGCCTAATTATTTGCTACAATATACATAGAAAATTTTATATCACCAAAAAGGAAGTGCGACAGCAATCATGGAAGCCATGAAAAAACCAACATTTTTACATCAAAAGCAACCCCTGCTCACGGTTATGTTACAGGCGCACGATCCCCACAGAACCAAAGAACTTATGCGCTTGTCTTATCCCGAAGGGGCGGAGGCTTTTGGCATACCATTCTGTATGATGAAAGCAGAATACAGAAATAAAGAGACCTATAAAGAACTTTTCGAGGCGGCTCACTCGTTGCCTGTGTATGTCACCAATTATCGCAAGGAAGAAAACCAAGGTAAAAGCGACGAAGAACTTGCCGAGGAGCTTCTTGAACTCGCTGAGTGCGGTGCCACACTCTGCGACGTGATGGGGGACTATTTTGATCCTTGCGAGGGCGAGCTTACAACCAGTAGCGAAGCCATCGAAAAACAGATGAGGCTAACTGATGAACTTCACGCGCGCGGAGCCGAGGTCATCATGTCCTCGCACGTACTCAAATTCACCCCCGCTGAGCGCGTTTTGGAAATTGCGCTGGAGCATCAAAGGCGCGGTGCTGATATATGTAAGATTGTGACAGGTGCGGATAGCACGGAGCAGGAGATTGAAAACCTGCGCATCATCGATATGTTAAAGCAAAAACTTACAATTCCGTTTTTGTTTCTTTGTGGCGGAGAGTGCCGTATCGTGCGTCGCCTTGGCGGAAAACTTGGTTGCTCTATGTATCTTTGCGTTCACGAACATGACCAGCTCGCATCCAAAGACCAACCTGTTTTGCGCGAAGCAAAAATCATTAGAGATTTGATATAAAATGCAATATAAATAAGAGGTGTAATGTATGAAAGCAATACTTGTCAATGAAGATAAAAGTTTAAGATGGGATTTTGTACCCGATCCAAACATGCAGAGTGACGAGGTGCTCGTCAAAATCGAAGCCGCGGCACTCAACCGTGCCGATCTTATGCAAAGAGAAGGGGATTATCCGCCACCTGCGGGGTGCCCCGAATGGATGGGACTTGAAATTGCCGGCACAATCGTTGCCATCGGCGATGAAGCAAAAGCACGCTCTGCTTGGAAGATTGGCGAAAAGGTCTGCGCGTTGCTTGGTGGCGGTGGGTATGCGGAATATGTCACCGTGAAATACGATATGCTCATGCCCGTACCCCAAAATTGCTCTATGGTAGAGGCGGCGGCAATACCCGAAGCATTCGCCACGGCATATCTCAATCTATTCATTGAGGGCAATATCAAAGCGGGCAACACACTTTTGATGAATGCGGGCGCATCTGGACTTGCCAGCGTCATCATTCCCATGGCAAAAGCATTTGGCGTCAGAGTGATTACCACGGTATTGACCGACGAGATTGCCCAAAATATCAAGCATCTCCATGCAGACAGAGTGGTTGTCACCACCAAAGAGGACAGTTCTGAGGTGCTAAAAGAGGAACTTGCAGCAGGACATTCGGTGGACGTTGCCATCGACTGCCTCGGCGGTGAGATTATGGGCAAATGCATCCACTATCTCACTCATGGTGCAAGATGGATTATGATTGCGGCACTCGCCGGCACAAAGACCGAGATTGACCTTAAAAATATCTATGTTAGAAACGTTAGAATTATCGGCAGCACCCTGCGTTCTCGCACCCCCGAGGTCAAGGCGCAGATTCTTGCAGGTATCGTCCGCGATGTGTATCCCAAAATCGAGTCGGGCGAGGTCAAGCCTACCATTTATAAGGTGTTGCCCATCACCGAAGCCGAGGCGGCACACGACATCCTTTACCGCGGAGAAAACGTAGGCAAGGTTGTGTTGACAGTAGAGTGATAACCTGAAAATCAAACAACAATAAAAAGGGAAGCATTTGCGCAAAAACGCAAATGCTTCCTTTGGCTTTATTCATGTTTTGTGCCAAGCGTTCAAAAGAAATTATACGCAGATTTATCGGTTATAAAAGCCCCCCCTCAAACCTGCTGAAATGGGCATTTTCCGTATAAAAAGCAAAATTCCATAGCCGAAACTCAATCGACTATGGAATGTTTTGTGTTGTTTTGATAGAACACTAAATGTTGTTGTGGAAAAAATATAGTGTATTGGTTTGAATATCAAAAAAATAAACGTCGTAGTATTCAAGAGAGGTAGTACCATCGCTCCAAGTATGTTTTTCAGACTTAATATACAAATAATCCTCGCAATCTATCAAAGAACGGTCAAAGTCATAATGCACAACGATTTCGCGAGACGCGTCGCCCTCGCGAAAGGTTTCTATCCAACTTTCAAAATTGTCCAAATGTTCATTTAAGACATCAAAATCGGATGGTTGAATTTTGGAAAAATATTTATTGTGGGTAAAATCCACCGAATCATAATAATATTTTGCGTAATCTGTATAATCTTGAAACGCTCCTTCGGTATAGCATATATAATCCTTGTATTCACCCAAGGAATTGAGGATTTTATTTTCGGGTGAGGTGCAAGAAAACAAAGTTGACGCAAGAATGCATAGTAGAATAATGATACCCGTTAATTTCATGCCTTTCATTTTTGTATACCTTCTATTCTCTTTCTGTGTTGACTTGGCAAAATAGATGCAAGCTTATGTTTGTTCATCATTATGTCGTTTTATGCTTCTTCTTTGTTTGACCAAAACAATAGTAAACAAAACAATTGCGACGCCAAACAGCAAACCGCAACATAAATATAATTCAAATGGAATTTCAATAATTAAATTTAGCAAGACAATAATATATCCAATGAGCAAACAAATTGATCCAATCAACTGTAAAATATTAACTTTTTTCTTCATATCTCCACCGCCCTTCTTGGGGTTAGCATAGCACAAATTCGATTGTTTGTCAAGGGATGCATTGCTTCGCAAAAGGATGTTCTACAAAAAAGAGACGGTACTCGCGCTTGCTTTATTCATGTTTTGTGCCAAGTGTTCAAAAGAAATTATACGCGGATTTTATTGACCAATTCGCGAAAACTTTCCTCGATGTAGTGATAATCGTTTTGCTCTAAGGCTTCTTTTTGCTCGCTCGTGATACCCACACCAACACCGCAAGCACCGCTGTGTAGATAATCGAGTATATTCCCGATTCTTACACCGCCGACCGCCAAAAACGAAATGTGCGAAAGCGGTGCGCAAATCGTTTTTAGATAGCCCACTCCCAGTTGCGTTAAGGGAAATAGTTTCACAAAATCCGCCCCACAGCGATGGGCAAGGGTGGCTTCGCTGGGCGTGAGCGCACCGGGGATGGATACAAGCCCCTCTTTTTTTGTTTCGGTGATGATATCTGGGTTCGTATCAGGCGAGATAATGAAATGACCGCCTGCGGCTTTCGTTTGTGCAATTTGGCTTTTTTTGAGAACCGTTCCCGCGCCAAACATCATTTTTCCTGCAAAGTGTTTTGCCAAAAAAGAAATTCTGTCTGCTATCTCCTCGTCGGGAATGTTGCCACAGGCATCATAGGTCAACTCCACAAGGCGTATGCCACCTTCATACATCGCACTCACTAATGGTAGTAGTTTTTCCCTTGGAATACCGCGCAAGATGACGATGATCTTTTCTTGTTCAATCAACTCAAGCGTTTGTCTATACATATACATACCTCTCCAATTTTTTCCCTTCGGGGTTTATGTGCATGATCTCTGCCTTACGCAAGCGCCCAAAGGTAGTGCAAACTTTCACTGAAACGTGCGCATTCCTCGGCATCGTTTTTGTTGATGGCGCTACTGCCACAAATACGGGTATAATACTCATTTAAGCTTTCCTCGGTGCGCGCCACGCCAACATCGGTGATCGAGCAGGGCATACCGTTTTCTCGCATCCAAGAGAGCAGGGCATCATTGCGCTCGCACTCGCCGTTAAAGTGGTTTTGCAAAAGCAGTCCCACCCCTACGATTTCGCCGTGGAGGTAAGGTTTGGCGCTTTCGCTATAAAGAACTCTTGTGATTTCATAGAATTTGTGCGCCAAAGCGCATTGATTAGATCCGCGGGCAATTCCGCTGATAACACCGGTTGCCGCAATCGTTGTAAAAATCACCTGCTCTACGTCATCGCTGAACACTTGATTTTGCATATCTATAAGGCAGGTATCCATTTTATCACAAAGCACCTCATACGAGCGTTTTGATAATATGTAGGCATAGTCAAGTCCCAACGGGCAATCCTTGCTCTCGGCGCTATAACGCTGTTTAATTTCCAAATATTTAGCCATGGCGTCAAACCCGCCTGCCAGCAAAAGTTTGGCTGGCTGTGTAGAGATGATGGCGGTATCCGCGAGCACAGCATTGACTTCGCGTTTATGGTGAAAACTGCCTTTCGTGCGTCCCTCTTTGGTATACATCACGCTGAGTGGGGTATATGCCGCACACGTGGCGGACGATGTGGGTACGTTGATGATAGGAAGAGATGCAAAGTGTGCGATCATTTTTGCGAAATCCATCATGACACCTCCGCCAACGCCCACAATAACGTCAAAACTTTCTCTTGTCGCCAACTCTGCAAAAGCCATTGCATCCTCTTCGTTGCAAGTTCCGGTATGTATTTCTATGCGGTAGTGTTGACATATAGTGCTCACACTACGCTCAATCGTGTCTCGTGTTAGATGCAAGGCGGTCTTGCCCCCCACGATGAGAGGCGCATGACCGAGCCGTATGACCTCATCACCAAGGCTATTCAGTATACCCGCCTCTTGTAGATATCTGCCGCAGCCAATACGAAATGAAGGTTCTCTGATCGGCATTATATCAATCCTCCGATTTTCTTTGATAGATTTTCATAATAGTCATTAAATCCGCTATCGTTTGGGTGAAGTCTGCGATCTGCAAAACGCTGTTCGTTATGCTCCACAAGATCAAATCCCGAAATCAAAATGACATTTTTGAGGTCCGCCGTCGCTTCTCTTATGATGCTCTCCACAGAGAAGAAATCCCCGAAAGGTTTGGCATCCTTGAAATTCAATCTCCAAATAGGTGTGATGGCAAAAATCGTCGCTGTGGGATAATTTTGGCTGAGATACCCGTAAAAAGACTTGACGTTTTCGTAAAAATCTTTTCCGTCTGTCGTGCTCCAATCGTTTGTGCCGTATGCCACGGTGATGTAATCGGGCACAAAATCAAGTTTGTCCTTAACAAGTGGCGGTACGAAAATCTCACCACCAATCGCCTTATTGATTTCTTCCGCATCCAAAAACTCAGCGATTCTTGCGGCGAATCTGCGGCTTGGTCTGGTTGCATCATAGCCTTGCGTAATGGAGTCTCCGTATACGAGAAGTTTCTTTTTTGGTTTGAGCGGCTCTATCCTTGCGCCGTCGTCAAGGTCAATTTCAATATTGTCAATCGAAACCGACCAAGGGAAATAGACCGTTACTTCTTTCATTCCATCAGAAAGAACGAAACTCTTTTCGTGCTTCCCAAGAGGAAATTCCTGCTCGGTGTAATTTTCAAAGAGTTCTTCTTCTTTGAAATTATCAAGATATCCGATAAGACTTGCGTTTTCAAACACATCAAAGGAAAAATAACTGCGCGAGGTAGCAACACCTGTTACGACAGAGATTTTTAGACTTTTACTATTCGTTGCAAAGTAAAGCTTCACTCCTGACGGCGCAGAGCATCTAAAGCTGAAACTTTTGCCAAGCTTTTCATCTCTCTGCTGATAAAAAAGTTCCTCTTGTGCGGTGAATCTATGAAATCTGATTTTCCCGTCATCCTCGGTTACGGCGGCGCAACCCAATGCGATTTTTTGATAATCTTGCAAGCCCAGCCTCATAAATAAATCTCCTTAATATTGACGTACTTATATTTTAATGCTATAATAAGACAAAGTAAAGGGCAAAAATTGCGAAATAGTTTAGAAATATTGCTATAATGGGGTTTTCATGATATTCAATAGTTATGCTGAAAAAAAGAAATGTTGGCAGGCATTCAGTTAGTCAGTTGCGGTCGGATTTTTGCCGAGCCGGGAAGAGAGATTAACCGTCCCCATGGACGTGAGGATTGGTTGCTGTTTTACGTAGCCAAAGAGAGCGAAACGTTTTATGTAGACAAAATCGTCACCGCACAGGCAGGATCGTTTATCCTCTATGCGCCGGGAGAAAAGCAGCATCATGTATATAGTGGAAATGCCACCGCGGAATTTTATTACGTTCATTTTCTGTGCGACGCATTGCCGGAGGGGATAAACCTTGAAACCTCTCATGTGTATTCATTACCGTTTCACAAACGCTTTGTAGACGTATTTGAAGAAATGATAGAAGAAACCTTATCCAAAAGACCGAATTATGAGGTGCTGTGCATCTCCAAACTCTTGTATTTGTTTTCACTCATACAACGCGATGATGCAGAGACAAACAATTCATACAGTAGGAATTGGAAGGGCATTGCACAAGCCGTGCAACATATGAACCGATATTGCGACCAAAATCTACAACTCGGGGATTACGCCGCCATGTGCCACATGAGCAAGTATCATTTTTTGCGCGTGTTCAAAGCCGTCACAGGCACAACGCCGCTGGAATACCGCAATGCAATCCGCATTGATCATGCCAAAGAACTGCTTGGAAACGGCAATTTTTCAATTTCCGAAATCAGCGAATCTCTTGGATATTCTTCACTTGCCTATTTCAGCGCAACCTTCAAGAAAGCCACAGGCCTCTCGCCTAAAGAATATTGCGCCAATGGCGCAAAGTGATGTGATGAAACATCTTAAATACCTTTTCACTATTCACTATTACTTATTACTTCCAAAAAAATTCCTCGGCCGAAGGAGAAAAGTGAAGAGTGAAGAGTGAAAAGTGAAGAGGTAAAAAAATTCCTCGGAACAAGTCCGAGGAATTTTTTTGTGAAAGGGCTATAAAAAAGATATTTTCGGGGGAGTGTTTGCGGGATTTGAACTTTAGTACTTTATTTTATTTCTTCCCGTGTTCCGTCCTGATGAACGATAGTAACGAAAAATCTATCGGAATATTTATCGTTATAGGCGTGTTTTGTTTCCCTGAAAATCT
>JAGBWH010000073.1 GCA_017629925.1 Clostridia bacterium | reverse complement strand
TGCATATTCATACCTCGCTTACTATTGATACATTCAATTATACCATATATAATTATGTAGATACAATCAGCAAATTGAATAGAAATTTGATATACAATTTGTTGCATTTTTTGTCATCTTTGGGGGTATTGACTACACCATGCCCCCAAATTCACTCAAGCGAGTGCGAAAAAGCAAACTGTACATACATGAGCATTTAGGCTCATACGATAAAAAATGCCTTCAAATTCGTGCGCACTATTTTCATGAAAATGGCGAATTTGTGTTTTACTATTGCAAAAAAGATCAGTTTGCGATATAATCATGGTTAGATATTGAAAAAGAAAGGAAGTGTAGCCATTGAACAAGCCAAAAATGTTTATCCGAGAGCTCTTGCATAAGATACTGCCGAGCAAAGTGGCACAGCTCTACGACAAGCTGGAGCAGGCGATTTGGTATGCCTTTTTCGGCGTAGTGACAACTCTGGTCAACGTTTGTGTCTACACCCTGCTTACACGATGGATATTGGCAGATGCCTTTCTGCAAAACAAAACCGCGATTGCCACACTCTGCAATACGGTGGCTTGGTTTGTGGCGGTGCTCGTTGCCTTTTTTACAAACAAGTATTTCGTTTTCGAAAACCAAACCAAAGGAAAGACGATTTGGGTGCAACTTACGGCGCATTTTTCCGCGCGCATCGTCTCCGGTTTGATTGAAATTCCTGCGCAGACGCTTCTCATTTATTTGGGTATGTACGACTTGCTCGCAAAAGTCTTGGTTGCCATTGTGGTGATCCTCTCTAACTATATTTTCTCAAAATTTGTGACTTTCCGCTCTAAAAAAAACAAAAGCGGAGACGACACTTCCCCGCCCCAAAGCGAGGATGAAGAGTGAAATAAAAATAGAATTCCCCCATGCTTTTCTCAAAAAGCATGGGGGTTTTTGCGTTATTTGGCTAAATTAGTTTTCTGTATAGTCGGGAGAGGTGGGAAAATTGCTTACCTCGCCATTGAGTTGGGGCTCCATGCCAAGGAGGTGGTCAGAGGTTTTTTCTCCTCCTGAGAGATGGTCATTGATTTTGGCAATATCTTGGTTATATTTTGCGACCACTTCTATAAAGCGCACATAGGCATCTCTTGCACCTTCCTCTTCGATATCTTCAATCTTCCACCATGCAAGGTCGGCTGCATAAATGGACGCAAGTCTCTCTGAAAGGCTGCCATTTTGTGCCGCTTCGGCTGCTGCCACCAACGCTTCAAATGCGAGGAGTTCTTCGCTCTTTGCGGGCGGCTCGGATGTGTTATCTTTGGTATACTGTGCAATGACCACAAGGTCGCTTTGCACAGAGGAGAAATCAAGAGACCAACCAGCGAAGGTGTAGCCTTCTTTGAGCGGTGCGGTAGGTGCGACAGCACTTTGCCCTTCTTTGATTGTTTGGGTGGAGAGTTCGTTTCCGTCTGCATCTTTGAATACAACGGTATAATAAGTAACCTCTACTTCGCCAGGACGGAATACGTCTTTGTCATCGGTGACGATATCGGAGATTTTTTCGCCCAACTCAGAGGTGCGAATGAGCATATCTTCAGCCCCTGCGGTGTCATACACTTTTACCACAATGCGATGGTCTTGCATGGATGTGGGGAGTGTAGGCAATTCCACGTATTCGTACACATCATGAGGCAGGTCAGGCAATTCAATGAGTTGATACACCGGCTTGCCTGTGTCGTTTGTGTAGCCAGTATCTTTTAGGTTAGAAGAAACTAAATATTCTTTTGGAGAAATATAGCGGCGGATCTCGCCCTCTTTGACAACAGTTTGCACTACGTTGCCAGCATCATCGAGAACCTCAACTTCAATGCGATAGCCACGAGCCATGAGCATATAGTTGGCAAAGTTAACCAAAATGCGACCTTTTCCGTCTGTGAGGTCACCTGAGGAGAATACGCGTGTTGCCTCTTCCCCTTCGCCTGAGAAGTATACCACACTACCGGTGAGCAAGTTGCCTACATAGTCGTTGTTTTCATAACTACCGCCATTTGCAGGTACCCATTTACCGTTATACGCCATGAAACTACCATGACTATGACCATAGCCGAATTGGTTGTTTTCAAAATAGATTTGCCAAGAAGGGCCTGAACCTTCTTCCGGTGCGAGATAGGTTGTGTAGCCACCGCCATTAAACCAGTTGCCAACTGCCTGCACGTTTACACAACCATTGCAATGGCTTTCGGGGCTATAAAAGAAGCAAGCGTTAGCGACGTGGTCATAGGCAAGGTTGGGAATGTCGAAACGGTTGCCGTACACTTTGACGTCCATGGTGGCATAAGTTGAGCCACCCATAAACTGAATGACGTCAGCGTGAGCACCGGGGCTACGAGTACCACCGTCACGGAAATAGTTAAATTCTATGATTTGGCCTGAATCGGCTTTCATGTGGTCAGCTTTGACATCGTGCACATAGCAATGAGATACGGTGAGGTTAGGGCCACTACAGAAGTTGTCGGAGACGGTGCCATTACCTTCGCCCCATGCGATGGTCACACGGGAGGAAGAGGTTTTGACCGTACCCGTTTTACCGTTATAAATGCCACCATTTTCAATATAGAAATCGTGGATATAGATAGGAGAGGTGGCGGTAACATAAATACGACCGGTATGGGAGAAATGGCTAAATTCAAAATTGTATTTTCTGGCAACATCTTCAGAGATCACATAGCTGTTTGCAGCAAGATCGGGATATTTTTCTGCCAAAGGCACAAGTTCGGACTCGTCGCAACGATAGCCTGTGTTCCATCTGTCGGGCATGACAAAGCCTTCCTGTGGAATGATGACTCTGTCGGGAGGCAGGGGGTACTCATCTTTGTCACCTCTGGTTTCAAGTTCGACCGTAGGCTCAAGCATCTCTTGACCGAGCAAGTCCTCGACGCCTTCGCCAAAGCAGAAGTAAACCGTCTCGTGCTTGGGCAGTTTGTTGCCTGCAAAATCAAAGGTAACGGTTTGTGCATCATAAGATAGGGAAACAGAGGTATAGGGCAATTCCTCGGCAAATTGATTGCTCACTCTAATGCGAGATACATCCAATGTGGACATATCTATCGTGTGATAGAGACGAAGGGAGATTTTGCCTTCAAGGTCAAAGTTTTTATAAAGGTCGCCCAGCATCTCGGTGGTAACCTTAGCGAATGCAAAGTCACCGGGTTTGAGGATTGTGGTATTATCTGCATAGACGAGACCTTGTTTGCCAGCTTGCCCTTTGACATACCAAAGCACTTCGGTTGTTTTACGGGTGATGGTGGCTTTTTCTTGTAAGACGCGAACCTCTTCCCCTTCATCGTTTTGCATAAGACCTGACAGTTGAGAGACAAGCACGTGCTCAGTTTCCACTTCGCTGGGGGAGAGCACATTATAAAAGCGCATCCATGTATTGGCTTTGACCTTAAAGGATTGGGAGAAATAGGTACCTTCATAGAGGTCTTCTTCACTATTATAAGTCAAGGTGATAGCGGCATTGCCGAGCAGTGTGATTCTGGTCTGCTCGGTGAAAATCGTCTCATCGGATGGCGTAGGAATCAGCAGATCAATTGAAAAAACAACTGTATCCGAGACAGCAACCGGATCCATGTAAATATATTTGGTGAAGCGAGATTCTTTATCCACTTCGCTGGTATGTGCCAACACGTTGTTTTCGGAATTTAAAGGGTCAACGGCTCCGGTTTTAGTGCCGTTTCCTTTGAGTATCTTATTCCAGCGGTCACGACCGCCGCTACTAAAAGGTTGACCGGCGTCTTGCTCGTACATGACGACCTGATCTACATTATGGTCTTGGGACACGTCAATGTTCTCGTCTCGCTCCACAGCGACTGCCATCATGGTAAAACAAGGAAGCAAGAGAGCCAGCAGCAAAATCAGGCTTAAAAATTTCTGGTTGTTCATTATTTTTCCCCTTAAAATATTATGCCGATGCATTTTGGTGGGTTACATCAATTTTCAGAAGGCACACCGCAAAGATAGGATGCCACATCCTCAGCGTCTTGCAGCACACCATTGATGCGTTTCAAATCTTGATTATACAGAGAGAGCACCAAGACAAAGCGCTCATAGGCTTCTCTTGCGCCTTCTTCTTCGATATTCTCAATCTTCCACCACAGAAGATCCGCCTCATAAATCGCGCAAAGGCGCGCAGAGAGGTCAGCATTTGCGGTGTTTTCTGCCTTTTCAACCGCCGCGATAAAGTCGCTTAGTTCTTGGCTTTGCTCTGCAGGCGGTGTTTCATTTTTGGTGTATTGAGCGACGACTACGAGGTTACCGTTTACTTGGCTAAAATCAACAGACCAACCGCTGAAGGTGTATCCCTCTTTCTGTGGAGCTGTGGGGGCGGTGGCACCCTGCCCTGCTTTGACAGTTTGAGTGGAGATCACATGGCCGTCTGCATCTTGGAAGGTGACTGTGTAGGTGGTCTCTTCGGGGATGTCGGAATTGTCCTCTTCGGGACGGCAATGGTCATAGATATCCTCGCCTAAAAGAGAGGTGCGGATCAGCTTGGTTTCGCCATTGGTTTCGTCATACACTTTGATGGAAATGCTATGTCCTGCAAGATCAGCCGGCAAATCATTGACGGTAATATAAGCAGGTACGTTTTGGGGGAAATCGGGTATCTCGATGAGTTGTTCAACTGTTTGGCCACTTGGCAATGTAATGGTCTGGGTATTGGAGGCAACATAGTACTCTTTGACGGGAGTATATCGTCTGACTTCGCCTGATTGCACAACAGACGCCACAGCATATCCTTCGGCGTTGAGCACCTCAACAGAAATACGATAGCCTCTTGCGATGGTCATGTAGTTGGCAAGGTTGACCATCACGGTGATATCTGTCTCTGTCATGTCTTCGATGGAGAATACGCGATTGGCTTCGTCTGCCTCGCCGTTATAGTACACGACACTACCGGTTTGCAAGGTGGTGACATAGCCATTGTCTACATAGGAGCCGTTTGTGGCGGCAAGGTTGTGGTTGCCATTTGTGCCTTTCCAAGCATCGTTGAGAATGATAGGTCCGAATTGGTGACCGTAACCAAAACGGTTGTGTTCATAGTAGAGTTGGGGGCATTTATCTACGCTACAAGCAGGGGTAAGATAGGTGGTGTATCCACCGCCGTTAAACCAGTTACCAATCGCCTGGACGTTGACGTAGCCTTGGGTGTAGGCTTCGGGTTTGAAGAAGAAACAGCAGTTGGCAAGGTGATCATACTTCATCGGGGGAACGTCGAAGCGGTTGCCGTACACTTTGATATTTTGACCTTGGGAGTCGGTGCTGCCCATGAACTGAATGACGTCAGCGTGAGCACCAGGGGTACGCGTACCACCATTGGTGAAATAGTTAAATTCAATAATTTGTCCAGACGTTCCCTTGAGATGGTCAGCAGGAACATCATGCACATAGCAGTGAGAGATGGTGAGGTCAGCGCCACCAAAGAAGTCGCCGCCGCCACCTTCACCTTCACCCCATGCCACGGTCAAACGGGCAGAGCGGGTATAAGGACCAGATTTTCCATTGTAGATACCGCCACCACTTTGGTAGAAATCGTGGATGTAGACGGGAGAGGTCGCTGTCACTCTCAATGCAAATTGCGTATTGATGAAGTGGCTGAATTCATAGTTGTATTTTCGGGCTACACTTTCGGTGATCGTACCGCCAGCGGCTGCCACTTCGGGATATTTTTCTTCGATGGGAACGAG
Organism: Clostridia bacterium; assembly: GCA_017629925.1. Taxonomy (GTDB): domain Bacteria; phylum Bacillota; class Clostridia; order Oscillospirales; family CAG-272; genus UBA1740. The sequence continues at coordinate 4,202 of JAGBWH010000073.1, read as the reverse complement.
CTCTGAGAAGGCGCAACGATAGCCTGTGTTCCATCTGTCAGGCATCACAAAGCCTTCCTCAGGATATTCTACCATTTCGGGGGGAGGAGGCAGTTCGTCGCGGTCACCACGGGTGGTAAAGAGTACGGAGGGCTCATACATTGCATGGCCCATCATATCTCTTACTGCGTCACCAAAGCAAACGTACAAATCGGTAAATTTGGGCAGTTTGTGTTCGGAGAAGTCAAATACAAGGGTGGCAGGATCTTTCAGGGTGACAGAAGTAAACGGCACATCAGCGGAGAGTTTGTCACACAAACGGATTGTTTCAATGTCAAAGGTGGACAAATCCATGTCGTGATAAAGTTTAACCGTTACCTTGCCTGTCAAATCGAAGTTGCCCAGATAGTCTCCCAAACTTTCAAAGGAAACAGAAGCGGGGGCAAAATCTCCCGGGACATAAATCATAAAATCGTCCATATACAGCGCAAAAGTGCAGTTTTCTTTTCCGGTAATCGCCATTTGGAAGTATATACTTTTGCGCGTGATGGTTTCGCGTTCTTGGATATAAGACAGCGCGGTGCCCTCTTCATCTTTTAAGTCACCTGACAGTTGGATGGTGGCGGCGTGAACGCCTGTTTCCACGAAAGCGAGGTAAATATAGTAACGCATCCATTGATTGGGTGCGGCGGTATATTGTTTGCCATCGAATTCAAAGTGATACACATTCTTTTCGGTGTCATAGTTAAATTGCAATACGTAAGCACCAAACAGCGTGAATTTCACGGTATCATTGCATACGCCTTCTTCACTCGCTGAGGGCAACAGGATATCTGTGGCAATCACAATCTCTTCATTTTCCGCCAAAACATTATCCCACAATACATTTTTACGAGCGGAACCTGATTTGCTTGCAGAGCCCGTAAACGAGAAAACGGTATTGCTTTCATCCAAGGGGTCTTTGGCATTGGCTTTGCTCACATTTACCGTTTGATTCCATTTGTTAGAAGAACCGCTGCTTGTAGAAAGTGTTCCGTCACTTTCTTGCATGATAATTCTGTCTTGTGCGTAATCTTTTGCGGCAATATTGGTGGTATCATCTCTGTCAATTGCAAAAGAAATGATAGGCAAAGAGGGCAATAGCATTGCGCAGATTAAAAGGATACATAGCCATTTTTGTTGCATGATTTTCATGATGTACTCTCCTGTTTTCTGTCTATATGATAGATATTGTTCATCGCTTTTTGCGGGGATCAGTTATCTCTGTCTGTTTCCACGAAATAGGCGGCTTCGGTGTCGGCAATGTTGAGCGCTAATGCCAATGGGAATTTTTCAAAAGCGGCACCAACATTGCGAATATTGTTTTCTTCGGAGAAGCCCATGTGATAACGAATGGCAAAGGCTTCTTCACGAGTGAGTTTCATAAATCCTGAGATGACGTAAACGGATTTTTCGCCGTGGCCATACGGCAACTGGTCGTCAAATTCATAGTAAGGAACCGTTTTCCATCTGCCAAATTCATCCTTGACATTGCGGCTGGAGACTTTATAAATATTCACCTTGCATAGGTCATGAAGCAAGGCGACAATGGCAATGCTTTCGTCTGTATACAGCAAGCCGTATTTTTCTTTGACAACGGGACGATTGAGGTAATCAAGGAGACAATCGTAGACGTTAAGAGAATGGTCGCACAGCCCACCCTCCCAAGCATTATGGTAGCGGGTGGATGCCGGAGCGGTGAAGAAATCGCAACCGGGCCCCATCAGGTAATCGAGCAATGCCCCACTTCCCTCTCTTTTGATATGGGTTTTGAATATGTCGATAAATCGTTCTTTTTGTGTCATGGTGATGTTCCTTTCACTCAAATGCTTCTTGTACAGGTCTGGCGGGTTTGCCATGCGCTCTCCACCAGTTCATCAAAATTCACTTTGGCTAACTCGGCTTCAAATGCATCTAATTTGGGTTGGGTGCGAGGGTGGCGTGGAGTGAAGACGGTGCAACAGTCTTCATAGGGCAAAATAGAGGTTTCAAAAGTGTCAATACGGCGTGAATAGGTCACAATTTCCTCTTTATCCAGCCCAATACAGGGGCGGAATACGGGCATCTCTACCATCGCACCCGTCACCGCCATCGCCGCAAGCGTTTGGCTTGCCACTTGACCTAATGACTCGCCTGTAATCAAGGCACCGCACCCTACGTGACATGCGGTTTTTTCGGCTAAGGTCATCATAAAACGGCGAAGCAGCAAGGTAAAGTAGTCTTCCTCGCAATGGCGCATGAGCGTTTCTTGGATTTCGGTCAGCGAAATGATATGCACGCGGAGTCTGCCACAATAGGCGCAAAGCTTATCCGCCAGTGACAGCACTTTTTCTCTTGCCATTTCGCTGATGTAGGGGGCAGATTCAAAGTAAAGGGCATCCAGCTCCAGCCCTCGTTTTGCCATAAGGTAACCTGCCACGGGGCTGTCGATACCGCCCGAAAGCAGGAGGAGACCTCTTCCCGACGAGCCATAGGGGAGACCGCCTGCGCCCGCTTCTTGGGCGGCGTGAACGTAAGCGGCTCTGTCTCTGATTTCCACGCGCACCATCGCTTCGGGATTGTGAACGTCTACCTTAAGCCCTTTGATCTTGCTGAGCAAAACACCACCGACTTGGGCAGAGATTTCAGGGGATTTCAGGGGGAAAGATTTATCAGAGCGTTTGGCGTCGACTTTGAAGCGTTTGACGCCTTGCATTTTAGGGACGAGGTACTCTACTGCGGTTTGCAAAATGGCAGGCATATTCTTTTCACATTCTGCCGCACGAGCCACACGCACAATACCAAATACCCGTTTCGCTCTCTCGTACATCTCGTCGATTTGACAATTCTCGTCTAATGGCTCCACATATATGGTGCTTTGGAGCATATATACTTTGAACTTCCCGCACGCTTCGCTTCTACGGCGAAGGGTACGCAACAAAGTCGTTTCAAAGCGAGAACGGTTGGCACCTTTAAGCACCGTTTCGCCCAATTTACAAAGGATAATTTCTCTCATGGTCATTCCATTCTATCTACAAAGTTAATTATATTGATAATAATACCACAAGATTTATGCAAATGCAACCATTTTCGCAAAAAATCGGGTATATTTCTTGTTTATTTTTAATGATAGTTTTTTTATATTGCACTTTCCACAACGGCAAAAGAGATTTTTTGGTGAGTGTGTATAAAATTTGTTTTGGTGGCAAAAATAGGAATAACAATCAAACGAAAGGAAACCAAATCAGATGGAAACATCCGCATCTCAATCTTCTAAACAAAAAGCCAGTCGTATTCTTTACATTGTGTTAGCAGGGGTGCTTTGTGTGGGCATTGCTGTGGCAGGTATCGCCCTTTCAAAAAGCCAAATTGATGCGCCCCAAAATGACGATGTAACGGTCAACCAAACGCCCGACAACACGCAAAAGGAAGACACAAACAAACTCCCCGTGTTCTCCGCTCCTCTATCTGGCACAATCGCCAAGCGCCACGACCTCACCACTCCCGTCTATTCTGCCACCATGCAAGAATATCGTGTGCATAGAGGGCTGGACATTGCCGCCCCTATTGGCACGAAAGTGAAAGCCATGGCAAAGGGTGTGGTCAGCGACATCTATAAAGACCCCTTGATGGGGTGGTGCATCGTGCTCTCTCACAATGGCAATGCCCAAACAATTTACTGCAATTTGGATGCAGAGTCAGCACAAAGCATGGAAAAAGGAACATTGGTGGAGGCAGGTCAAGTGATCGGCTGTGTGGGCGAGTCGGCGTTGCTGGAACTGGCAGACGAAGCGCATTTGCACCTTGAAATGACCATTGACGGTCAAGTGGTCAATCCCTTAGACCACATCTCTACCCAAAGCCAAAACGTTTCATTTCAAACGGAAGATGTCTACGAGGATTAGCTTGTTTTCCGAGGAAGAACAAGCAATGAAATAAATCCCTTACGGGATTTGTGAAATGCGCTTCGCGCTTGCAATGTGGCTTCACCTCTTAAAATGCCCTACGGGCATGAAAAAGAGCAAGGATAAAAGGACATGAAACCTTCTATTCTTGCTCTGTCTTTTTTTTCCTTTGCAATGTTTTTGCTTGGCAAAAAAATGTCAAAAATGTGCGAAAAAGGAATTGACCGACCTTGTGTTTCGTGGTATACTGTAAGTATAGGTGGAAAAGTGCCCACAGCCCAATGCAGAGGAGGCGATTTG
>JAGBWH010000072.1 GCA_017629925.1 Clostridia bacterium | reverse complement strand
TCGCGCAATTCATCGTGGAAAGCGCGTGTCAAAGACGCGATGCTTTTCACATGGCAGCCTCCCATAAAGGTCGGATAATTTGTAAAAATGGGAAGTGTCTAAGCTAAAAAGTTGCTCTTTGGTAATGCGGAAGCCCCAGTTGCCTGCGGCAAGTCCGGGGGTGTTCATACGGGTATCGTTGCCAAAACAGAGCAGGTCTTGGATGGGAAAAATCACTCGATCCGCCACGCTGGCATAGAGTTGTCGCACCACCGTCCGACACGCTTGCTCCCATGTTTTGCCTTCTTCTCCGATATACGCCAGCAGTCTTTGGCGTGCGCCATCGTTTGCACCAAAAATGTAGCCAAGCAGGGTGTCGTTGTCATGAGTGCCTGTGTAGGCAACGGTATTGGAGATATATTGGTGGGGCAAATGCGAGGAATTGCTCTCCCCTTCAAATCCAAATTGGAATACTCTCATGCCGGGAAAACCACTATAATCCAGCAGTTCTTTGACATCGGGTGTGGCTTCTCCCAAATCCTCGGCAATGATGAGTCTGCCCTCTGCTACCTCTTTCATAGTGCGCACAAAAGCTCTGCCCGGCCCTTTTTTCCACTTGCCCTCTTTGGCGGTTTTGGCGGTGGCGGAGATAGACCAATACGAAGAAAAACCGCGAAAATGATCCAGTCTTACGCCATCAAAGAGTTCAAACATAAACGCCATTCTGTCGCGCCAAAAACGGAAACCGTCTTTTTTCATCTCATCCCAACGATAAATGGGGTTGCCCCAAAATTGCCCCTCTTCCGAGAAATAATCGGGCGGGCAACCGGCTGCAGTTTTTTGCTTTTTGTTCTCGTCGAGGTCAAACCACTCCGGATGCGACCACACTTCCGCGCTATCGTATGCCAAATAAATCGGCACGTCCCCGATCACCGAAATGCCTTTTTGATGGGCGTAGTCTCTGACTTTGTTCCATTGTTTTAGAAAAGTATATTGGGTAAACGCCCATGTCTCGTATACTTTTTGGTCAAAGTTTTCTCTGGACCACTGTGTCCATGGTTGATTTTGGTTTTCTTGCTTTTTTGCCATAAAGAGGCAAAAACTTTCTATATAAGGATGGCTTTGCAAAAATGAATAGATAGGGGTTTTGTCTTGCACGCGAGATGCCGCTTTTTCAAGCAGGGCAAATCTCTCCTCATCCAGCCGTTTGAACTCGCAGGTATACGGCACGATTTGTTTGGCTTCTTTTAGCTCGCTCTCTGTGAGCAAACCATCTTCTTTTAAGGCTTCAAGGGAAATGAAGAGGTAATTCAGCGAAAAAGCGGAGTAAGAACTATAAGGGGAATGGTGTTCATCAGGCATACAGAAGGGTAAAGTTTGCCATACCGTGAACCCACTTTTCGCTAAAAAATCAACGAAATCGTAACATTCTTGCCCGAACCCCCCACAAGAATACTCTCCGTGAAGAGTAGAAATATGCATAAGCACGCCCGCGTGGCGTTGGTTTTCGTTCATAGGGCATCCCTTTCTTTTGCGTCAATATCTTTAGTATACACCCTGTGTTTTGTTTCATACAAAAAGCCCCGATTGTGTTCCAATCGAAGCTTTTGGAGACGGCATAAGCCAAAAAATCAGTTCTTTTGAGCGGTAATCATTTTTAGATAAGCATTGATAAATCCATCAATATCGCCATCCATTACAGCGGTGATGTTACCATTTTCAAAGCCCGTGCGCGTATCTTTTACCAATGTGTAGGGCATAAATACATAGGAACGGATTTGTGAGCCCCATTCAATATTGGTTTTCACCCCTTGGATGTCCTCAATCCTCGCCAATTTTTCGCGCAGTTTGATTTCCATGAGTCTGCTCCTCAGCATATGAAGCGCCGTTTCTTTGTTTTGCAGTTGGCTACGCTCGGTTTGACAACCGACCACAATGCCCGTGGGCAAGTGAACGATACGAATGGCAGAGTCGGTTTTGTTGATATGCTGACCACCCGCACCAGAGGAACGGTGAGCGGTGATTTCAATATCTTCGTCGCGGATTTCGATGGAATCGTCATCTTCGAATTCAGGCATAACTTCCACCGATGCAAAAGAGGTTTGGCGTCTGCCCGATGCATCAAAAGGAGAGATACGTACCAGACGATGAACGCCATTTTCACTCTGTAGATACCCATAGGCATTCAGCCCTTCCACGCGAATGGTGGCACTTTTCAGCCCCGCTTCTTCACCATCCAACCAATCCATCAGTTGAACTTTGAAGCCATGTCGTTCGCCCCAACGGGTATAGAGTCGATAGAGCATAGACGCCCAGTCTTGCGCTTCGGTACCGCCCGCACCCGGGTGAAAAGACACGATAGCATTGTTTTTATCATATTCGCCGGAGAGCAATGTTTCCAGTCTCTTTTGCTCCGCTTCTGTTTCAATGGCCTCAAGTTCGCTTAGCACCTCATCTACCGAACTTTCGTCATTTTCTTCAATCGCCATTTCAGCGAGCGTGATGGCATCTTCAAGACGAGACACCAAATTTTCATAAGACTCTACGCAGTCCTTGGCTTGCTTGATGGCTTGAAGCACTTTCGTGCTATTGGCGGTATCTGACCAGAAGTCTGCGGCAAAGGTGGTGGCTTCCAGTTCTTCGATTTTGGCTTTTTGCTCGTCAATGCGAAGCGCAGAGCCAAGTTCCTCCAAGGTTTCGCGGAGCGCAATCAGTTTATATTTGGCTTCTTCCAATGCAATAATCAAGTAAAATTCCTCCTATGTGCCCATAGACACCCATATTATCATGGCTATTTTATCACAAAAAAATCAAAATGTAAATAGAAAACAAGAATTTCTTGACAAAACTGAAACAATAGATTATAATATACAAGTAAAAATATATGTAAAGGAGCGCGGACTTATCCGCAAATTTTATCATGATCGTAACAAAAGACACCCTCATCGGCGACGTGCTCGATGCTGACAGAGAAACTGCAAAATATCTTTTCGCCATTGGCCTGCATTGCCTGGGCTGCCCTTCTGCCCGTAGCGAATCCATCGCACAGGCTTGCGCTGTTCACGGTGCAGATGTTGATGCATTGGTGAAAACTCTCAACGAGCATTTTGCCGCTAAAGCATGACGAAAATTCGTCCTGATAGCCGATTGCTTTCGGCTTCAGCATACGTTAGGCAGGGAGGCTTTTTGGCTGATATTGGAACAGACCATGCCTACCTGCCCGTCTACTTATGTCAAGAGGGCATCATTTCCCGTGCCCTTGCCTGCGATATCGCAGAGGGGCCCTGCCTGCGCGCCCAAAAGACGATCAAAAGCGCAGGACTTACAGAGCAAATTACCGTGGTGCAAACCGACGGTTTACAGGGGCTGGAGGACAAGGGCATTTCCGACATTACCATTTGTGGGATGGGTGGAGAGCTGATTGCCTCTATTTTAGAAAAAGCCCCCTTTATCCGAGACAAAAACATTCGTTTAATTTTGCTCCCCATGACCAAAGTGGCGGCTTTGCGCCTGTTTTTGTCGGAAAATGGATTTCTCATCGAAGGGGAAACCCTCTCCTCTGTGAGTGGCAAAATTTACACCTGCATTTGTGCCTCTTTTGAAGGCACACCCTATACACTCTCCCCCTTTGCCTTAGAATTTGGGGCGCATCTCCCCGCCTCTCCCTCACCTCTTCTGAAAACGCTGATGGAGAAAAAGAAAAGAGACCTAAAAAAGCGTATTGAGGGGGCTAAAAAAGCAGGCAAAGACGGGGAAAAAGACACGCTTTTACTCAACGAAATCGAGAGGTATTTATATGACTGTCGGTGAACTATACAGTTTTCTGTGCGAAAAAATCCCCTCCACCCTCTCCTGCGATTGGGACCACGACGGTCTTGCCGTTTGCCCCGACCGCAATGCGCCCGTCAGCGGTGTGGTGTGTGTGCTGGATATGTCCGAGGCGGCGCTTGATCTGGCAATTGAAAAGGGATGCAATGTGATTTTCACCCATCATCCCATGCTCTTTCGTCCCCTTGCCTCGCTTTCAGGCGACACCCCTCTTGAAAAACTCGCCATTCGCTGTTTGCTTTGTGGCGTGTCTGTAATGGGATTTCATACCCGCGCCGATGCGGTGGAAGGCGGTACGAACACCTGCCTTTTGGCATCCCTGGGACTGAAGGTCGTCCCTGAGGTTTGTGACGGACAAGTATTTAGACTCGGCACACTTCCCTCCCCTATGACCGCCCATGAATTCGCTCGTCATATCAAAGAAAAACTCGGCGCTTCCGTTCGCTATGCAGACGGCGGAAAGCCCATTACAACCGTTTTAGTGTGCGGTGGTGGCGGAAAAGGTTTCAGCGCCGAAGCGCAACGCCTTGGCGCAGATGCATTTCTAACAGGCGAATTAGGGCATCATGGCCTATGCGATGCACCTGCCATTGGCATTTCTCTTTTTGAAGCAGGTCATTTTGAAACCGAGGTGGCGGTGCTAAACTTCTTCGCTTCTCTTGTCAGCGAAGCAGACAGCCACATTCCCGTTTTCCCTTCTACTCTCACTGATTTGCATTGTATTTGACAGCTTGTTTACCAAAGAAAGGAACATAAAATGAAATTATACGAAGAACTGGTTGCCAGAGGCCTGATTGCCCAAGTGACCGATGAAGAACATGTAAGAGACATGATCAATGAAGGCAAGGCCACCTTCTATATTGGCTTTGACTGCACCGCAGATAGTTTGACCGCAGGCCACTTTATGGCGCTCACGCTCATGAAACGCCTTCAACTTGCAGGCAACAAACCCATTGCCCTCATTGGTGGCGGTACCACCATGATCGGTGACCCCTCCGGCAGAACCGATATGCGCAAAATGCTGACCATTGAAGATATCGAGCACAACGCCGAATGTTTCAAGCGCCAAATGGAGCGTTTTATTGAATTTGGTGAAGGCAAGGCAATGATGGTCAATAATGCTGATTGGCTACTCAAACTCAACTATGTTGAACTGCTCCGCGAAGTGGGCGCTTGCTTCTCCGTCAATAATATGCTCCGCGCTGAATGCTACAAGCAAAGAATGGAAAAGGGCCTGTCGTTCCTCGAATTTAACTACATGATCATGCAGTCTTATGACTTCTACTATATGTTCCAAAAATACGGCTGCAATATGGAATTTGGCGGAGACGACCAATGGAGCAATATGCTCGGCGGTACCGAACTCATTCGCCGCAAACTCGGCAAAGATGCCTATGCTATGACCATCAACCTGCTCACCGACTCCCAAGGTAAGAAAATGGGTAAAACCGCAGGCAATGCCGTTTGGCTTGATCCCAACAAAACCAGTCCTTTTGATTTCTATCAATACTGGCGCAATGTCTCTGATGCAGACGTGATGAAGTGCATCCGTATGCTGACCTTCCTGCCCATGGAGCAAATCGAAGAGATGAGCACCTGGACAGATGGCCGTATCAACGAAGCCAAAGATATTCTCGCATGGGAATTGACGCAAATGGTGCATGGCGAAGAAGAAGCCAATGCTGCCAGAGCCGCCAGCCGTGCTTTGTTTGCAGGTGGCGCAAGCGCAGACGTGCCCACTTTCACGCTTTCCGCTGATGCCCTCACCGATGGCAAAATTGATATTATCTCCTTGCTGGTTGCCACAGGTCTCGTTCCCTCTCGCTCAGAGGGCCGTCGTGCAGTAGAACAGGGTGGTGTTACCGCTGATGGTGAAAAAGTGACCGCCATCTCCACCTGCTACACCGCAGAACAACTCACCGAAGGCGTGCTGTTCAAACGTGGCAAAAAAACCTTCAAGAAAGTCGTTTTAGCATAAGTTTTTTTGTCAAAAAGTGAGTATCGCCCACAAAAAGGAGGCAAGCCAATGCTATTTTATGCTTTGACAGCAATAGGGCTTTGTGGCGCCGTTTTCACGGTTTTTGCCACAGAGATATCCTATTTTTACATACTTCTCCTTTTCCCTGCCTATGCGCTGGGGCTGTATATTCTGCAAGTTTTATGCTTTGTCCTCACCTGCCTTTGTGCAAACAAAGAAAAGCCCGTGGAGCATATCAAACCCTCTTTTTGGCGGTTTGAGTTGTATCACACCTGCTATATGCTCCTGAAACTCATGCGTGTGCGCATCCACATATCCGGTCAAGAGTTGCTTCCGCCCAAAGGAGAATCCTTCCTTTGCGCTTGCAACCATCTCTCTCATTTCGACCCCATGGTGCTGAGCGTTTTGCTCTACCGCAGAAATGCCATTTACATTACAAAGCCGGGTAATATAGACCTGCCTCTGGCGGGGCCGCTGATTGCCAAAGCGGGATTTATTTCCATTGACCGAGACAATCCACGCTCGGCGATGACCGCGATCCAAACCGCCGCCCATCGTATGACGGAAGACGATTGCGCCGTTGTCGTTTATCCAGAGGGCACCATTAGTCGCATTGACCAGTTGCTCGGTTTTCATGACGGCGTATTTTTGAGTGCCAAAAAAGCGAAAGTGCCCGTGGTGGTTGCCACCTTGGACGGCACGGACAAAATCAAGAAGAATTGGTATAAATGGGGCACTCATGTTTATGTGAGAATTGTCGGCATCATTCCCGCCGAGGAAGTGCGCCAGCTGCGCACCGCAGATATTAGCCTAAAAGCCAGAGAACTCATGCGCCCCTCGCTCATCGAGGCAGGCTACAACGCCCCGCCCGCACAAGACGCCGTGGTGATGGATTTGAGCCATATTCCTACCAGATAAAGCGTGTTCGCCGACGGCGAACACGCAATGAATTGCAACCTTACGGTTTGCATGAATTGAAATCACAGATTTCATGAATTGCCTGCGGCATGAATTGTGCCTTACGGCACATTGGTTGCCATTCAATTCATGGAGGAGGCGGCACGCCGACGAGAAATCATGGCCAGTCCAATTCATGATGCGTCAGCATCAATTCATTTATCATAGCAAACAGAGCAAGAATAGAAGGTTTTATCCTTTTATCCTTGCTCTGTCTTTTTTTCCTTTGCAATGTTTTTGCTTGGCAAAAAAATGTCAAAAATGTGCGAAAAAGGAATTGACCGACCTTGTGTTTCGTGGTATACTGTAAGTATAGGTGGAAAAGTGCCCACAGCCCAATGCAGAGGAGGCGATTTG
>JAGBWH010000071.1 GCA_017629925.1 Clostridia bacterium | reverse complement strand
GGTGGCATCGAATTTGCCGTCGCCATAGGGGCTACGATAGTCAACGCGAGGAATGTAATCGTCTACTGCGGCGTTGGCAATGTAGTAATGGGCGAGATTTTTTGCGGTGTCAAGGTATTCTTGTTTGCCGGTGTGGATGTAGGAGAGGATAAAGCCGTAGACGCCCCATCCCAGACCTCTTGTCCAGCAAGAGCCTTCCACGTAACCTTGACCGCCAAAGGTCTCGAGAAGTTCGCCTGTGGCTACGTCATGAGAGCAAATGTGAGCGGTGCTGCCGTCGGGGCGAACGTGATGGCGCATTGCCATATCCGCATGAGCGATGGCGATTTGACGGAAACGACTGTCGCCTGTTTCTTCGCTTGCCCAATAGAGCAGGGGAATGTTCATCAGGCAATCGATGATAGACCAGCCTTCGTTGTGGGCGCCATTCCAAGCGCGAATAAATCCGCCGGACATATTGTAGCGAGATGCCAAAATGGATGCCGCATAAAGGGCTCTGGTACGAGACTCTTTGTCGCCGGTGAGACGATAGGAAGCGCCACTCATAATGTGCCACATAAAGCCAACGTCATGATGCAGCAAATCAAATTGGGTAAACGCTTTATCCATAATGCGTTCAGCATTTTTTGCGGTGGTGAGGTATTCCTCGTTGCCGGTGGCTTCATACATGAGCCACATGAGCCCGCCCCAGAAACCATTTGTCCACCAAGTAATGCCCAAGGGATTTTCGTCTACATGGGTATCGTGGACACCGTCAATGGTTTTGAAAGGGATTTTATCTCTGCTTCTTACTGCCACTTGAGACAATTTCTTGTCTATTTTGGCAAACATATCGTCAATCCAAGCTTGGTTTTCTTCGATAATTCTGTTATACATGAGCTTGTTTCCTTCTGTGGTTTTTATTTAGGGCTGTTTGCCGATGTACGCCAAGATGCCGCCGTCTACGTAAAGGATGTGATCGTTGACAAAGTTGGAAGCATCGGATGCCAAAAATACGGCAGGACCGCTCAAATCTTCGGGATTGCCCCAACGACCTGCGGGTGTTTTTGCAATGATAAATGCATCAAAAGGATGGCGAGAGCCATCAGCTTGAGGTTCGCGGAGAGGTGCGGTTTGGGGAGTGGCAATGTAGCCGGGGCCGATACCGTTGCATTGAATATTTTGTTCGCCATATTCGGAGGCAATGTTCTTTGTCAGCATCTTAAGACCGCCCTTTGCTGCGGCGTAAGCGGAAACGGTTTCACGACCAAGTTCGCTCATCATAGAGCAAATGTTGATGATTTTGCCATGACCTTTTTTGATCATGGAAGGAATACAAGCTTTTGCCATGATAAAGGGAGCGTTGAGGTCAACGTCAATGACTTGTCTGAATTCGGCAGCACTCATTTCGCACATAGGAATACGTTTGATGATACCTGCATTGTTGACGAGAATATCAATGACACCCACTTCTTCTTCGATTTGAGCAATCATTTTGCCAACAGCTTCTTCATCTGTGACGTCGCACACATAGCCGCGTGCATTGATGCCGTCTGCTTTGTAGGAAGCCAGACCTTTATCTACAAATTCTTGTTTGATATCGTTGAAAACGATGGTAGCACCTGCCTCTGCGAACGCTTTTGCAATCGCATAGCCGATACCGTAGGAAGCACCGGTGACGAGGGCGATTTTGCCTTCAAGAGAAAACATATTACTCATAACTATATCCTTTCACTTTTGCTTTTTCCTCGAGTAAAATTACAGAAGATCTTTGGTTTCGATGAAGTCCATATCGGTGAATTCTTGGTTTTCGCCACACATCGCCCAAATGAAGGAGTATGCACGAGTACCTACACCGGAGTGAATGGACCAGCTGGGAGAAATGACAGCCTCTTCGTTGTGCATGATGATATGGCGGGTTTCTTTGGGCTCGCCCATCATGTGGAAGACCACGTCGTTTTCGCCCATATCAAGGTACAGGTAAACTTCCATACGTCTGTCGTGGGTATGACAAGGCATGGTGTTCCAGTTGGAGCCGGGTTCCAGTTGAGTCAGGCCCATGGCGAGTTGGCAAGATTTCATGACTTCAGGGTGAATGTATTGGTTGATGACGCGTTTGTTGCATTCTTCTGCAGAACCGCAGGGAACTTTTTTCGCTTTGGTAATGTCGATTTTGTGAATGGGATAAGAGGTGTGTGCAGGGCAGGAGGATACATAGAATTTAGCAGGTTCTTCGGGATTGACGCTACGGAAAGTGATTTCCTTGTTGCCCATACCAATGTAAATACCATCGCGAGGATTCATTTCATATTCCACACCATCAACGGTGATGACACCTTTGCCACCAATGTTGATACAACCCATCTCGCGGCGTTGCAGGAAATAGTCTGCTGCCAGTTCTTTGCCTGCTTCGAGTTTGAGCGTTTGGAATACGGGCATCAGACCTGCGGTGATGATGCGGTCGATGTGGCTGTATACCATGCGGATGTTATCCTTGGTAAACAGATTTTTGATGTGAAATTCTTCTCTGAGTCGCTCTGTGTCGTAGTAGCGTACGTCTCTTGCATTGGATGCTTGTCTTACTTCCATTTGTTCTTTCTCCTCTTCAATATAAGTGCCCCACGCCTCTATTTGAGCCAAAGCCGCCCAAGAGAGAGGGTAGGATATTTGTTTAAAATTATGAAGTTCAATAAATGTGGTCACTTTTGCATCAAAAGTGAGGGCTTGACCATCGGCGGTTTTTTCAAAATGGGCGGTTTCAACTGTGCCATCGGAAAACAACACGTCAATGGATTTCCAATAGGTATCGTGGGGGAAGTCTGCGCGCAGATAAAACACGATTTTATCTAATTTCACAGGTGCGCCGAAAGACAACCGATACACAAGGTCCTCTCTTGCACCACCTGCCCACGAATGGTAGGGATAGTCTCCATGTCCTTCATTGTGACACACACCGTCAATGGCGTTGCGCTCGAAGAAACAGGGATCCTCACGGGTAACAAAGTTGGCAACCGCATGAGGGAAAAGCTTGTCATGACCATGACGGTCATGCGAATTGTGCGCCACATCACGATAGCCATAGGCTTCTTCGCGTGTTGCTTCTCTTACCGAGATTTTGTGGCTTTCGCCCGCAAATGCAGAGGGGGCATAACCCGCTTTGCGTTCTCTATCAAAGGGAATTTCATAGGTAAATTCTCCTTTTGGTAAAAACACTAAACTTTCGTCGAGGGTTTCGTCCAATTGAATGTAGAGAAATGCGCCTTCGTCTGCTGAAATGCGGAAGGTGTCGCCCGGACGGTACTGACCGGTATAGACATCTGAAATGACATTTCCGCTGGCTTCATACACCACGGTTTTATTGACATCTAACAGTTTGATTTTCAGCATACCAATCTCCTTTCAATTATATATCATAACATAAAGAAATTAGAAAGGCAAGCCTTTGTGGAGAAAATCAAGGTAAATTTTAGAAAAAATTGCAAACCAACCACCAAAATCAAAGCCAATCATCTTTTTGATCCTCCCTTTTCCAAATTCTTCTATCCCCGCACGAAAAAGCATCTTCAGCATCAATCATTTACCATAAACACACGCCCACCCCCTCCGTTTTGACATCCCCTCCAAAACCAAAGGAAAAAGATAGAAAAAGGGGGAAAATCTCTTGACCTTACCGTAAAAATATGGTATACTTATTTTTTGAAAGATAAGGAAAGGCGGAATGATGTGTGACACAATACACAGTGGGGCTATATACGCTGGGATGTAAAGTGTCCCAATATGAAACCGAAGCGGTGGCAGAGGCATTTGAGCGTGCAGGTTTTCTTGTATTGCCCTTTGACCAAAAATGCGACGTGTATGTCATCAACACTTGCACCGTTACCGCAGAAAGTGATCGTAAATCTCGCCAATTCGTTCGCCGTGCCATCAACACCAACCCGCAAGCCGTGGTCATGGCGATAGGATGCTCGGTGCAGAACAGCCCGCAACTCATGAAAAACGTGGCAGGTATCGCCTACCTTTCCGGAAGTCACAATAAAATGCTTTTGCCCCAAAAAGCATTGGAACTGCTTTCCAAAAAAGCAAACAATTCTTTACAAAACCAAGAAAACCCCCTTGAAAATGCAGAAACTTTCCCTATCATTGAAATCACCGATATTCAGGTCGCCCCCTTTGAGCCAATGAAAATCACTCGTGCGCCCCGTACCCGTGGGTATGTAAAAATCGAAGACGGGTGCGAGTGCCGATGCACCTACTGCGCCATTCCCAATGCGAGAGGTGGGGTGCGCTCAAAACTTGTGCAAGATGTGATAGACGAAGTGAAAGGTCTCTATCACGCCGGCACCAAAGAGGTGGTTTTAACCGGCATAGAAATTGCCTCTTGGGGCAAAGATTTAGAAAATTGCCATTTGATTGACCTCTTGGAGGCGCTGGACAAAGAAGAGGATATGCCTCGTCTGCGACTTGGTTCGCTCACCCCCGAGGTGCTTATGCCCGATGTGATTGAGCGTCTCGCAAAACTCCGCCATCTCGTACCTCATTTTCATTTATCCATTCAAAGCGGATGTAATCACATTTTAGGTCTTATGCGCCGTCGCTACCAAACGAGCCATGTGCTGTCCGCCATGCAAGCTTTACGCGAGCGCATCCCCGATGTGATGTTTACCTGCGATATCATGGTCGGATTTCCGGGCGAAACGGATGCCCACCAAGCGGAAACGGAAGATTTTTTGCGCAAAGCAAGATTTCTCGATATGCACATTTTCATCTATTCTCGCAGAGAAGGCACACCCGCTGCCACCATGCCCGACCAAGTCCCTCCAGCGGTGGGGCATACCCGTAGTCGCGCCATTGTTGCACTCAGCCAAGCCATTCAAGGAGAATTGCTCTCCGACATCATCGCGCAGGGCAAGCCCCTTTC
>JAGBWH010000070.1 GCA_017629925.1 Clostridia bacterium | reverse complement strand
CTTGCCATCGGCTCGCAAGCGGCCGCTGCTCTGCGCAGCGAATGCGCACCCATCCTGCTGACGCAGGTGGGATGCGTGATTCCCGTACGGGTCACCAAAAGGAAAATGAAAAAGCAGGACGAATGTCCTGCTTTCCTTTTGGTGACCCGTACGGGAATCGAACCCATGATTGCGCCGTGAGAGGGCGCCGTCTTAGCCGCTTGACCAACGGGCCATTGGTTTTGACCATGTGAATTATAGCACAGGTAAGCGGGGTTGTCAAGTGATTTTTCGCAAAAAGTGAAAAAAGCCTTGTGAGGCGATCTTCACCATGGGTGGAAATATCACGGTCAAAAATGGAAAAGATGCTTTTGATCGTTTCAAAAAAACGATTTGGAAAATTTAGGGTTTTATTTGGAAAATTGGTTGACTTTTTTGAAAATTGTGATAACATATAATCTCAAAGATGATAAAAAACCGATGATTAGAAGAACTTATGACCGTCTATTTCCGGTTTCATGGAGACGATGCGAGCACACCAACTACGGAGTTTGGTGCGCTTCTGCACAGACCAAAACGATCAATGGCAAAGGAGTGTCGAGATGAACAATCACCCGATTGTGTTGGTGCATGGGATTATGCTCAAGGATTTTTGGCGTTTTAAGGCATTTGGGAAAATTGAAAAGCAGTTAAATAAGGCAGGGTATCGCGCGTTTACTGCCGACCACGACGGGCTCGGCACAACGGAAAACAATGCTGTGCAAATCAAGGCGTTCATAGAGCGCAAATTAGAAGAAACACACAGCGAAAAGGTGCATATCATTGCCCATTCCAAAGGTGGGCTGGATGCACTGTATATGATTGACAGGCTGGGAATGGCGGACAAAGTGTCGTCAATCACATTTATTTGTACGCCTCACAAAGGCTCGATGATTGCCAGCAAGCTCTACGATTTGCCCAAAATCATTCGCACGCCCATGGCGTGGTGGTGTAATCTTGTGTATCGCATTTTTGGAGACAAACACCCCGATGCGCTCAAGGTATGCGAAGCGTTGCGCCGCAACCCTCATTTTATTGTCTCCATTGAAAACGAGGAAACACAAAACGTGTTTATGCAGAGTTTTTCTTCCACGCTCAAACACAGCAAAGACGATTTTGTGATGGGGATTCCGCTATTTTTCTCGCGCCGTCTTGAAAAATGCGATTCTGATGGGATGGTTTCGCTTGATTCAAGCCAATTTGGCGAGTATCGTGGGGACTGTTTGGACGAGTCCATCTCTCACTCCGAAATCGTGGATTTTCTCGCCCGAAAGAAAAAGAGCGAAAGGGTGGTCCAGTTTTACCTAAAATTAGCAGAAGAACTCGCCCTTCGCTAAAGGCTCTTACATAAAACATAAGCATTCGCCGCACATCAACAAGTCTTAGAAGATGTGAGCGAATGCTTTTTTTATAAATTATCCGTTTAGGCAATGTGCAGGGATGGGCTTAGGCAAACAGTTCGGCTAACCACTGCACAACATCTAAATATATAGTAAGGAAAAAATCAACGAAGTTTGATCTGTTTTTAGCGCAGTACCCCCATGTGTCAGTATTGCGCACCTTGATATCCACCTCCCTCAGATGAATGAGACGACTCTCTTCAAAATCAAAAATGGATTCCGATGCAATCAAGACATCATGGGAAAGCAAGTCATCGTAGAGTTTTGCTCTTGCGTCTAAGCCACCGAAAATCAGAGATTTGAATTCCGATTTGCGGTTAGCACTTTTCCAAACACGCCAAGACAGTTCACTGCGCACAATGTTGGCAAGCGCTTTGGGATCGCTTGTCTGTGCTTTGGCTTTTGCCCAGAGGCTGTCGCACAGTTTTACCTGTTTATTGGATAGCTTCATGGTTTGACGCTGTTTTTGATAGATAGAAAGATGTCTTTTAGATGCCCCCTCCGTGATGGTTTGGATGAATTGATAGATCTCATCCCCGCCCTCTCCGTAAAATGCTTCTAAAAAGCCTTTCATTTCGCTATCATAGTCGCAATAGGGATCTTTCATAAGTCGGGAAATTAAGTATTCTCTGAGCGCGCCGAATTCCGTGTCGCATTGCGCCATATAGTAATTGCCTTCTACATACACGCCTTTGACATTATGTAGATAAAAGGTCTGCATATTGCTCTGGAGCACCCCAAAATTGGGGAAAAGCCCGATGGTGGTAAGATAATTGGTGGCATAATCCCATACGTAAAGGCGTTGGCAAATTTGGCTCCAATCCCTTAAATCCTGCATGAAATTCGCATTTTCTTTGCAGTTGGGATCGCTGAGCGGATGAGAAAAGCAACATTCAATCGAGCAGAGGCGCACGATGACATTGTCTTCCGGAAAAATGCCCACCGGTGCTTTTCTGGTATATTTATATGCCAAGGTATCAATTGCGACATTGTGATATCCCGCACGTTTCACTTCCCTTGCAATGCGGTTCACAAAATCAAGCATCGTGCCTGCGGGGGAGCCTGTTCTTTGGTCAAATGCGGCGCAGCTTGAGCATTGGCAATGCACCTCGTTATCTTCTTGGGAGAGTGTGATAATTTGCAGGCTTGCCTGTGGGTTGTGATATT
>JAGBWH010000069.1 GCA_017629925.1 Clostridia bacterium | reverse complement strand
TTTGGGAGAGACTTTTTTTCTTGTGACCATCTCAATCAAAATCAAAAGCAAATGGCCACCATCGAGAGCGGGCAGAGGGAGCAGATTGAATATGCCCAAATTGACGGAAATCACAACGACCATGAGTGCAAAGGTTTCCCAGCCATCTTTTGCGGCATCGGAAATAGCACCCGCAGTACCAACGGGCCCTGATAGGGCATCCACCGTATATTTTCCACTCACAAGATCAAAGAGGGACTCCCAAATCATCTCCACCACCCAAACGCACTTATAAAACGCTTGTTTGGCGACCACGCCCACCGTTTTATGTTCGATAGGCGTCACAAAAAAGTCGGGCACGGCGTATTTTATGCCACTTTGCTCATCCACTTCGGTGGGGAGAGTGAGTGTGATATGCAGTGTGTCGTCTCCACGGCGCACGAGCAAATCCATAGGCTCTGTGCCTTGCATGGTCATCTCATAGAAGAGTTCATCCGGAATATGCACTTTTTCGCCGTTGACAGCCAGAATTTCGTCTCCGCGCATAAGCCCTTGCGTTTCGCTGATACTGGGCTGGTCAGGGGTGTCTTTATCACGATAGAAACCATTGACGTGATTAGTGCCTAACGTGCTGAAAACGGTCAAAATCGCCATCACCAAAAAGCCCAAAAGCAAGTTCATGGACGCACCAGCCACATTGACAATAAAGCGCTGCCATGCGGGTTTTGCCGAAAGCGAGGTGGAGGGATCGAAGGGAGCGCCGTCGGGCATAGTTTCGGGGCGGGGGCGATTGTCGTCCTCATCGGGGTTTTCTCCCAGCATACTCACAAATCCACCGATGGGGAACATACGGAGAGCATAGACAATTCCCGTCTTTTTTGAGGTATACCAAACCAGCTTGGGGCCCATGCCAATAGAAAACTCATGAATGTGCACATGGCACAAGCGGGCGGCGATATAGTGACCTAACTCATGAATAAAAATCAAAAAACCAAATACAAGAATGGCAATTAAAATATACACAACAGTCTCCTAAAATGAAATCAAGTTGTTTGCATAGGTACGCGCCTCAAGCGCGCAGGACAATATGTCCTCAAGCGAATGGGCTTTTTTTGAATTTTCTTCTGCCTTTTTTGTGGCTTCGATGACCACATCAGAGATTTGGCAAAAAGAAATCTGCTCTCGCAAAAATGCCGCTACTGCCACTTCGTTTGCCGCATTGACACAGGCAGGCGTTGCCCCTTTTTGCATGATGGCATATTTGGCAAAGGAAAGCAAAGGAAACGCCTCTTCGTCAGGAGAAGCGAAGGTAAGGCGAGCGATAGTAGCAAGGTCAAGGAAACTGCCTGCTCCCTCTATCCTTTCGGGACAGCTTAGCGCATACGCCACACAAGTGCGCATATCCGGCACCGCCAGTTGCGCAATCACGGCAGTATCAATGTATTCCACTGCAGAATGAATTATACTCTCGCGATGCACCAAAACCTCTATTTGACTTGCCTGTACACCAAAAAGATGGACGGCTTCAATCACCTCAAAGCCTTTGTTCATCATCGTGGCGCTGTCTATGGTGATTTTTTGCCCCATTTTCCAAGTGGGATGGCGCAGGGCGTCTGCCAAAGTGACACCCTCAAGTTGCGCTTTGGTATACCCAAAAAAGGGGCCGCCGGATGCGGTGAGTAAAATGCGGCGAACATCTTCCCTTCTGTTACCTTTCAGGCATTGATAGATCGCACTATGCTCACTATCAACAGGAATCAGTTCGCATCCATAATCCTTTGCCGTTTGCATGACGATTTCGCCTGCAATCACAAGAGATTCTTTATTAGAAAGGGCAAGACGCTTGGCAGAGCGAAGAGCGGCAAGCGTAGGCGCAAGCCCTGCTTCTCCCAAAATAGCATTGACCACCATGGGGCTTGCCACTTCTTGTATGGCTTGGCAAATCCCGTCTGCGCCTGCATAAACACGAACAGGCGTGTCAGCCAAGGCAATTTTGAGTGAGGCGGCGGCATCATGGTTTGCCATGACCACAACCTTGGGCAAAAATTCGCGTGCTTGGGCTTCCATCAATGCCACATTGGTGCTACCCGTGAGCAAGTCCACGGGGATGGTATGTGTACGGGCAACGTCAAGGCTTTGTGTGCCCACAGAGCCCGTAGAGCCTAAAACGGAAATGGAGGTAGGAAAACCTGACATAGAGCCTCCTTATGAAAACAAAGAAAAACTACCGGGCAAAAGCGCATACAGCAAACAAATCATGGCAATGGGAATCATGGAGTCAAAACGGTCGAGT
>JAGBWH010000068.1 GCA_017629925.1 Clostridia bacterium | reverse complement strand
CAGCGGGAAAGGGCAGATAGGAGACGGCACGCTCTCGCGTCATCACCACGGTACAGCCCATTACAAAATTGCGATAGATCAGCGTGGGGGCAAGACCCTCGCCACGCAAAAATACGTGTCTTTTTCGGTGCTCCTCCATGCGCGGGGCAATTTCGCGTCCCTCGCCGTCCATCACCGATACGTTTGCAAGCGCCATGGTGGGGGCGAGCGGAGATTGCTCCAAAAGCCGCACTGTGTTTGCAATTTTATCCTCCAGCCAAACGTCGTCCTGATCGCAAAAGGCAACGTAGTCGCCCGCGCTGTCGCGCACCAGCTCGGCAAAGGTTTGGTTGGAGCCCACGTTGACCGCGTTTTGGTTGAGTACAAAGGGGCATTTCAGTTCTCGCAAAATGGCGCAGGCGCGACGCAAGGTGGGGCCATCGTAGTTGGAGAGGCCCGCATAGAGTGCTTTGCCACTTTTTACGGCTTGGTCAAGCGCCATCATGCTTTCTTCCAGCGATGTTTTGGGATCCATTCTGTGATGATAGAAAATGTCCACATAAGGAATACCCATGCGCCTAAGGCTTTGGTCTAAGCTGGAAAGCAAATATTTTCGGCTTCCGCCATCGCCATAAGGACCGGGCCACATACCATATCCCGCTTTGGTGGAAATCAGCAACTCATCACGATACCGGGAGAGTTCTTCACGCAAAATTCTGCCGAAGTTTTCTTCCGCACTACCGGGCACGGGGCCGTAATTGTTGGCCAAGTCAAAATGGGTGATACCTCCGTCAAAGGCGGTAAAACACATATTTTTCATATTTTCATAATCGTCAACCGATCCAAAATTGTGCCAAAGTCCAAGTGAAATGGCAGGCAGGCGCAGTCCGCTTTCTCCGCATCTGCGGTAGGTCATCCCCTGATAGCGTTCAGGATTTGCTTGATAGTTCATAGATGCCACTCCTCGCATTTTTTTGTCATGCCCGCACGTCGGGCTTTTTTCTATGTTCATTTTATCACAAAAGAAAAGCGAACACAAGTGTTTTTTCTTTTCATTGCTCTAAAATATATAGTCCTCACAAAAAAGAGACGCTTGGTAGAAAATATGAAGTTTTAAGAAAAGAATGCCCAAACGCAAAAACCACGCCAACTCCTCACTTTGGAGTGGCTTTTTTGAGATATTTTTTCGTGTTTCCTTTTTTGACCTTTTTCGCCTTTTTTCATGATACAATACCGCCAAAAGGAGGTGTTTTCATGACAAAAAAACAAGCGTATGTCAAAATGGGTTATGATGGCAGGTATCTTTATGCAGATATCTATGGCGAGCTGGACCATCACGGCGTCAAAGAAGTGCGAGAGGTCATAGATGAGCAACTGTATCAGTTTCGCCCCACCATGTTTGTCATGAACTTTGGGCAGGTTGCTTTTATGGATTCTTCGGGGCTGGGCCTTGTTGTGGGCAGAGCAAAGGTAGCAGAGGATCTGCATTGCATGGTCCGTGTCGTCAATGTAAGCCCACGTATCATGAAAATTTTTGCATTGGCAGGACTTGAGCGTCTGTCGTGCATCAAAATAGAAGGAGCATAACCAAGATGAAAAAGCATACTAAAATTCAAAACGAAATGAAACTCACCCTCCCCGCCCTGAGCGAAAATGAAGGCATTTGCCGTGCGATGGTGGGGGCGTTTTTGTCGCAAATGAATCCCACACTTGAGGAACTCGCCGACTTAAAATGCGCTCTATCAGAGGCGGTCACAAACTGCATCGTTCACGCCTACCGACACACGGACGGAGAGCGGGTGGGAGATATCTACATACGAGTGACTTGTGACCGGAGTAGGCACGTAAAAATCATTGTGCGCGACTGTGGCTGTGGGATAGCCGATATTGCCCTCGCCAAAGCCCCACTCTTTACGACCGATCCGGAAGGGGAGAGGAGCGGTATGGGTTTTGCTGTGATGGAAAACTTCACCGACCGCCTAAGAGTTGCCTCGAAACCAGGATATGGCACTAAGATAACGCTGGAAAAGCAACTGAAAAATTAGCCCGTATGTATTCGATGTTTTATGAGTGAAAATAGGAAATTTGACAAAAACCCCCTCCTTTTAGCCCGTTCTGCCCAGGGAGACGAGAGCGCAACCGAAGAATTGATCTTGTATAACACAGGTCTTGTGACCAGTATTGCTGCGCGTTTTATTGGCAGAGGAACAGACATGGAGGATTTAATCCAAATCGGTCATATCGGATTGCTCAAAGCCATTCGCACCTTTGACCCTGCCCGAGAATGTGCATT
>JAGBWH010000067.1 GCA_017629925.1 Clostridia bacterium | reverse complement strand
GGCGTCATCATACCGGACAAGCACGCGGTCGCCCACCAGCAGTTTGGTATCTTGGTGACGGAATGCCCCTTTTCCACGACAGGTAAACGTGGTCGGCAAAAGGGGATGCTCTTCTTCTGTTGTGAGCGTGTAGAGTCCACCTACGCCCGCCACAATCAAAGCGGATACAGTTTGCTCCATGCGGTTTCCTTTCTCTTTTTTTCGGTTTGCTGATTACGTTTCGCCATGATCGTCTGTCGACTTTAAGGTTTTAGAGCGCAGTTGCCCACAGGCAGCGTCCACATCTGCCCCCAGCCTACGGCGAAGGGTGGCGGTGATGCCGACTTTTGCCAACGTATCTATAAAGGCTTTGGCACGCTCTGCGCCACTACGCTGAAAATCGCGTTCTTTGACTTCGTTTAGACGAATTAAATTCACGTGAATGGGCATTTTGCCCAGCCCACGGCGAAGCACCTGCCCCAGCTCCTGCGCCGTCTCTTGGCTATCATTGACACCGGAAAGCAGGGTGTATTCAAAAGAAATGCGACGCCCTGTTTCTTCAAAATAGGCTTTGCAAGCGCCGAGCAATTCTTCGATGGGGTATTTATGATTGATGGGCATAATTTGGTTTCGGGTTTGGTTGCTCGACGCATGAAGAGAAACGGAAAGGGTGACGGGTAACTCCTCTTTTGCCAAGTCATGAATGCGTGGCACAATGCCGCAAGTGGAAAGAGAGACACGGCGAGGGCTTAGTCCCAATCGCTCGGGGTGAGCGGCTAATTTCAGAAAGCGAATGACATTCTCGTAATTATCGAGTGGCTCACCAATCCCCATCATCACCACATGAGAGACGTGACAGCCACTATCCGCCTGCGCCATGACAATTTGCCCCAACATTTCGGAGGGGAGGAGGTCTCTTTCTTTGCCACCGAGGGTAGAGGCGCAAAACTTACATCCCATACGGCAACCCACTTGGCTTGAAATGCAAAGTGTGTCACCATACGAATAGTGCATGAGGACGCTTTCCACACAAGCACCGTCAAAAAGACGAAACAAATATTTGACTGTGCCGTCCATTTTAGAGACTTGCTTTTCCGCCACGGAAGGCAATGTGAACAGGCATCGCTCGCCTAACTTCTTTTGGAGAGCGAGCGGAAGATTTTTCATTTCATCAAAGGATTTTCCTTTCATGAGCCATGAAAATATTTGTTTTTCTCGGAACTTTGGCTCGCCGTTTTCCACCAAAAACCGTTGGGCTTCTTCGGGGAAAAGCGAGAGAATATCGATCAGTTCACTCATGGCGTATCCTTTCTTTGAAATGTATGAAAAGCAGATAAAAAATCAAATGTTAACTTTTGCGGCAAAGCAGCGCCACAAAAAATCCGTCTGTGCCATGTTCTTGCGGGGTGAAGGTCAGCATCCCGTCAGCAGACGAAATGCCCCCAAAAGAAAAGGGCAAAAGAGAAAAATCAGGGTGAGACGCCAAAAACGCTTTTACCACTTCCCTGTTTTCCTGTGGACGAATGGTGCAGGTGGCATACAGCAGTTTGCCACTTGGTTTGAGATAGGTGGATGATGCCGATAAAATGCTTTGTTGCAATGCCGGCAAATTCGCCCATTCCGATACATCTTTATAACGAATTTCAGGTTTTTTACGCAAAACCCCCACCCCAGAGCAAGGAACATCGCAGATGACATAATCCGCCTTACCCACAAATTCCGCTTTGGGCATTTGGCTGTCGTGGGTGATGGGGGAAATATTTTCCAGCTTTAGGCGCTGTGCGCCGTCCGAGATGAGAGACTTTTTGCTTGTGTGAATATCCATGGAGACCACCTGACCTTTCCCCTCCATGAGGAGTGAGGCGGCAAAGGATTTGCCACCGGGGGCGGCGCAGGTGTCAATGAGAAAACTACCTGTGGTGGGAGAGAGGATTTCCACTGCGAGTTGCGCGGCTTCGTCCTGCACATAAAAGAGCCCTTCATCAAACCCGGGCAAGGTGGGCACAGGGATATTTTGATCAATGAGCACACCGTTTTGGGCAAAGGTCGTCGGTCGGGCAGAGATGCCCGCTTCTTTGCATTGTGTCAGCCATGCTTCTCTTGTGGTTTTGAGGGTGTTTACCCGAATGCACAAGGGGGCTTTTTCGGCGGATGCACGCAAAAAATCTTCCGTTTGCGCCTCGCCTAAAGATGACACCAATTCTCGCACCAAAGCAAGCGGCACGGAATAGGCAATAGAAAGATACCGCCGTGGGTTTTTCTCGCGCGGGGGCAATGTGCATTTTTGAGGCTCACGGAGGGCTGTTCTCAAAATGGCATTCACAAACCCCGCCTCGCCTTTATTTCTCGCCAAAGCCACCGTTTGATTTACCACGGCGTGTGGGGGGATATGGTCCATATAGAGCAGCTGGTAAAGCCCAATGCGCAACAGATGTCGGGTGGTGGCGTCCATTTCGCTTCGCTGTGCCAAAACGCCAATGTAGTAGTCAAGGGTAATCTTATGCTCGGTGATCCCATAGAGCATGGCGGTGACATACCCACGATGCTCACGAGGTACAGCGGAAAGTGAGAGGGCGATATACCGCCCCTCTTCTTCCATGCGAAGCAGTTGCTCCAACACATACGTGTTTTTGTTTTTCACTGCAAAATATCTCCCTCGGCAATACCTCTGCCACGAAGAAACGCGGCGGCACTCATTTTAGATTTGCCCGCAGGGAAAAGAGAGGTAATGGCAAGTGCGCCTTCGCCACAAGCCACGCGAATTTCCCCTTCGCCTTGGGTGGATACGAAAATCACCGTACCCGGCACACCCTGCCCTTCGGTGGGGTGGGCGGTGCAAATTTTCAGCTGTCTGCCCTTGCCATCCACCGCATACGCCAAAGGTGCAGGAGAGAGTCCGCGCACCAATCCATCGCAAAGATAGGCGGGTTTGGTGAAGTCTATATGATATTCGGATTTGTCAATTTTAGGGGCGAAAGTGGCTTCATCATGATTTTGGGGTATGCGTGTGATGTTGCCCTCTTTTAGTCCATTTATGGTGGAAATCAGGAGGGGTGCGCCGATTTCTGCCGCTTTTTGGCTGACTGCGCCATAGTCATCGGTGGGCAAAATGGGATATTTGGCAGTATAGATGATATCCCCTGTGTCCATGCCTTCGTCCATATATATCACAGTGACTCCCGTCTCGGTTTCCCCTGCCATAATGGCTCTTTGCATAGGAGCGGCGCCACGGTATTTGGGCAAAATCGACACGTGCAAATTGATGCAACCATATTTGGGATAGTGGAGTACATATGAAGGCAAAATTTTCCCATACGCCACCACAATAATGAGGTCGGGGGAAAGCATCTCCAAGACGGGAAGCAACGCCTCGTCTTTGAGCGTAAAGGGCTGATACACAGGCACACCATGCGCCTCTGCGAGGACCTTCGTGGGTGGGGGCGTGAGCACATTGCCTCTTCCCTTTGGTTTATCTGGTTGGCATACAAGCCCTACCACTTCTTGCCCATCGCACAGCAAAGCTTCAAGGCATGAAGCGGCAATTTCCGGAGTTCCCATGAATAGTATGCGCATCATTTACTCTCCACTTCACCTACGGCAACATCCACAAAGAGTTTGCCGTCCAGATGGTCAATCTCATGACACAACGCACGGCAAAGCAGACCGTCGCCACGTATTTCATATTCTTCGCCATAGCGGTTTAAGGCTTTGACGGTCACAGCGGCAGGTCGGCTGGTATGCGCCCATTTTCCGGGCAAAGACAAACAGCCCTCTACCTCCTCTTGATGACCTGTCCAAGCCACGATTTTGGGGTTAATCAATTCATAGACTTGCCCCTCTTCTACTTCAATCACCACCACACGGCGCAAAATGCCCACCTGCACGGCGGCAAGTCCGCAACCATTGTGCAGGCGCATGGTTTCTGTCATATCGTCCAAAAGTTGGAGGATACGGGGGGTAATTTCGGTGACAGGACGACTCACACGGCGAAGCATGGGGTCGCCTTCATAAACAAGGTTCAAAATAGCCATTTTTTAGTCCTCTTCATTTTATAAAGTCAGCGGGTTAAAGTCCACGCTGAGGGTGGTTTTGCGGGATGAAAAAGCGAGTAGCAAATCGCGAAATAGTCCTCTTGAGCGTTTCGAGAGACGACATTTCACCATCATTTGCATACGGTATTTTTCAGCCGCTTTGTATATTTTTGCCTCAAAAGGCCCAAACACCACAAGAGACAGGTCCGCATACTGCTCCTCTGCCAATTTGCTGAGATAGTTTTTCATATCTGAGGCAACAGAAAACAAATCCTGCTCATCCGTAGAAGTGAGCGTCAGCGAGGCAATATCGCAAAAAGGAGGAAAGAGGGTGCTTTTACGCAGGGCAATTTCCGCCTCGTAAAAACGCTCATAATCCTGCTCTGCGGCGTATCGAATCACATCATGGAAGGGGGCAAACGTTTGCACCACCGCTATGCCCGGCGAGGTGGAACGGCCTGCTCTTCCAATGACCTGTGTGAGTAGCGAAAAAGTTCTTTCTGCCGCACGAAAATCGTTGACGTAAAGAGAGGTATCAGCGAGCAAAACGCCCACCAAAGTCACTTTGGGAAAATCATGCCCTTTTGTGACCATTTGTGTGCCGAGCAAAACGTCTGCCTCTCCCTGCCTGAAACTTTCAAGCATACGGTCAAACGCCAATTTTTCGCCTGTGGTATCGGCATCCATGCGCATCACGCGAATGGAAGGGTTTGAAAGAGAGATCTCCGATTCCGCCTTTTGCGTACCAAACCCGACATAAGAGATGTGTTGGCTTTGGCACGAGGGGCAACTACGTGGCACGGCAGAGCGATACCCGCAACAATGGCATCGCAGTTGTGCGCCGCTTGCCACATGGTAGGTCAGCGTCACCGAGCAATGCGGGCAGGTAAGTGGCTCTCCACATTCTTTGCATTGGAGAGAGGTATTGTATCCACGGCGATTTAAAAACAAAATCGCCTGCTCTCCTCTTTCTTTGGTGTATTCAAGCAGTTCCGTCAATCGTTCGCTGAAGGGCGTCATTTTGCCCTTTCTTACTTCTTGGCGCATATCAATGATTTCCACCGCAGGCAATGCCGCACCGCCATAGCGTTCCCGCAAAGGCACGAGGGTGTATTTCCCCTCTTTGGCTTTGTAGAAACTTTCAAAAGACGGGGTGGCAGAGGCAAGCACCATCAAGGCATTATGCTTTCCACAGCGGAAAGCGGCAATGTCTCTGGCATGATATTTGGGGGTGCTTTCGGATTTATAGGTGTGCTCGTGCTCCTCGTCAATGATAATCGCACCAATACGGGATAAAGGTGCAAAAATTGCACTTCGAGTGCCAATCACCAAATCCACTTCACCCTGCCGAATACGGCGCCAAGCATCAAAGCGCTCGCCCG
>JAGBWH010000008.1 GCA_017629925.1 Clostridia bacterium | reverse complement strand
GAGCCACTGGCTCGCTATGCGAGACAGATTACGAATCCTGCGTTTACGCAGAGATTCGGGTGATTGCGCAAGGTATCAACTACTAATCATTATTGGAGCTGGTGATGGGACTCGAACCCATGACCTGTTGAGCCACTGGCTCGCCGCGCGAGACAGATTACGAATCCTGCGTATACGCAGAGAGTCGGGAGGTATTGCAAGGTATCAAGTTGTAAAAGAATGGAGCTGGTGATGGGACTCGAACCCATGACCTGTTGATTACGAATCAACTGCTCTACCGACTGAGCCACACCAGCATATCTATTACATTTCGCTATGATAACCACGCTCGTCTATTTTAACACGATTAAATCAATTTGTCAAGGGAAAAATAAAAAAGTATGAATTTATGTGACTGTGGAACGATCAAAAGAATTATGGAAGGCGCGGGAATTGGATTTCGCAAGGATTTGGGGCAGAATTTCCTCATTTCCTCCGAGGTGCCTATCCGCTGTGCGGAGGGGTGCGAAGCGAATGAAAACACCCTTATTTTAGAGATTGGGCCTGGTATTGGCTGTATGACGGATGCTTTGGCTTGCCGTTTTCGCCATGTGGTAGCGGTGGAAATTGACGACCGTCTCATTCCCGTTTTGGCTGAAACTTTGGCGGAACATGACAATGTTACCGTCCATCACGGAGATATCATGAAAACGGATATTGCGGCATTGCTGGAAGAGACCAAGGCCCGTTATGGTTTGCCCTCAGATATTCCCGTGGCGGTGTGCGCCAATTTACCTTACTATATCACCACGCCCATTTTAATGTATTTGGTGGAATGTGGAGTGAAATTTTCATCCATTACCGTAATGGTGCAGGCAGAGGTGGCTGACCGACTCACCGCCAAAGCAGGCACAGCAGCCTATGGTGCTATTTCCGCCGTTTTGGCTTACTATGGTGAAATGAAACGGTTATTTACCGTCCCGAGCGGATGTTTTATGCCACAACCAAAGGTCAATTCTGCTGTTGTCCGTTTGGCATTATATCAAGATAATCCATACTCGACCAAAAGCGAAAAGGTGCTGTTTCGCACCATTCACGCCGCATTTGAGCAGCGGAGAAAAACCTTGCTCAATGCCCTCTCATCCGGCTTTTCAAATATAGGCAAAGACAAATTGGCAGAGATCATCGAAAAGGCCGGTTTGCCCCCTCAAATTCGTGGCGAAAAACTGGATATTACACAGTTCGTTACCCTTTCAAATTTCATTTATGAGGAGACCGAAATCCTATGAAAAACACATTAATTTTTGATTTAGACGGCACATTGCTCAACACCCTGCCCACCATTGCCTATTATGTAAATTCCGCATTGGCGAAGTCAAATATAGGTGAAATTCCGCTTCAGGATTTTTGCTATTATGTTGGCAATGGTGCAAAAACCCTTATCCGTCGATCCCTTGCGCATTTTCACATAGACGACGAAGCTACCTTTGAGCGGGTATACGCCGATTACATGGAAGCCTATGACAAAGCACCGCTCTACCTGACCGAGGTCTATTCCGGCATACATGAGCTGCTCGAGTCGCTTAAAAAACGAGGTATTCGCTGTGCGGTGGTGACAAACAAACCTCACTTTGCCGCCTGCGAGGTGGTGCGCCATTATTTTGGCAGTGCGTTTCATTATGTGCAAGGTATCCATGAAGGGGTTGCGCTCAAACCCAATCCCGATGGGGTTTTCAAGGTTTTAGAAACTCTTTCTGTGAAAAAAGAAGACGCCTTTTTTGTGGGCGATACCAATGTGGATATGCAAACAGGCACCAATGCCGGACTTGAGACCATTGGTGTGACATGGGGCTTCCGCCCGAGAGAAGAATTGGAGCAAAACCACGCCACATATATCGTAGACCACCCATCAGAGATACTCGATTTGCTCGTATAATCCACGCCATTTTGGGCAAACTACCATCAAAAAAACGATGGTGGTGACTTAATATGATCGGCGTGATATGGAGTATTATTGCGGGCATGGCGATGAGTGTTCAGGGGGTGTTTAACACACGTCTGAGCGATAAAATTGGGCTATATGAAAGCAATTTGCTGGTGCAAGGCGGTGCGTTTTTGCTCTCCATTTTGGCTTGGCTCATTTTAGGGAAAGGGCAATTTGGGGCTTTTCGAGAGGTCAATCGTCTGTATTTGACGGGTGGTATTTTGGGCATTATCATTACCATTGCCGTGATGCTTTCCATCAAAGGGCTGAGCCCCACCATCGCAATTTCTGTGATTCTCGTGTCTCAACTGCTGGTGGCTGTGCTCATTGATACGTTTGGACTTTTTGACACCCCAAAAGTGCCACTAAAGTGGCAACAAATACTTGGCACTTGCCTTATGATCGGCGGGATCTTACTCCTAAAATGGAAGAAAACATCCTGAAAATAGAGCAAGACGGAAGTGTTCGCTTCCGTCTTTTTTTATTGTATTATATTGCTATTTTAGTGCTGAATTTATCTGAATGAATTATTTATCTTTGCGGTGACAGCGACCGGTATCGTAGGAGGGGTTATAGGCATAGAAATTGCGACTATCCAGTCTGTCTTGCGCCACACGAAGGGCGTCTCCAAATCTTTGATAGTGCACCACTTCCCTTGCCCGTAAGAATTTGATAGGATCGCGCACGTCGGGATCATCAATGAGACGAAGCAGATTATCGTAGGTCACTCTTGCTTTTTGCTCTGCTGCAATCACGTATTCGCAACATTTTTTGAGTACCGAAAAACGCTAAAATCCTTGATTTACAAGGGTCTATGGCTTTTTTTAAAAGCGTCAGTTACTTAAGGCTCCCTTGTGTAAAGGGAGGCTTGCGGAGCGTGGGTCGTTCAAAAGTTCCAATGTATCTCAATCGGCACATTCCGTGTGCCTTGTATGCGCTTTCCAACCATGATTTTGTCGATCAAAATCTCTACCATTTCCCGTGTCAGATGCTCTACATTTACGTATTGCTCGATGAGTTCTCGTTGGTTGTCGCCCAGAGCAATTTTGATGTCAATGTTCGCCATTTGCGTTTGGCATGCGAGAAGTAGCGTTTCAAGACGTTCCTTTTGCACCGTAAACTCCTTTGACAATGCGATGAAATCGGCTTCAGAAATCACCCCTTTGACCTTGTCAAGATACAGGTCGCGCACACCTTTGGAAAATTGATTGATCTTGCCCTGATAGGTCGCAATTTCGGCTTCGATTTCTTGCTTTTGCTCCAAGAGATCAGCGTTAAATTGCACTTTGCGCTCCAGCTCATCCATATCAAGATACTCGGCGTTCAGACGCCTCAGCTCCGCAATGACCATCCGTTCAAGCCTATCTACCGAGATAAACGCACCCTCGCAAGCCCCCTCGGCGTAGTATCGGCTTGGGCATTGCAAAAATTGTCTGCCCCCCGATTTGGACGAGCGCATGATATATCCGCAACATGCGCACCGTACCTTCTTAGCAAAGAGCCCGATTGTGCCCACCTTGAAGGGTTTTGTGCGCTGAGCAATCATCTTTTGCACTCTGTCCCACAATGCGCGGTCAATGATTGGCTCGTGCGTTCCTTCCACACGAAACCATTGTTCCTTGGGACGCGGACGGTTGATGCTCGTTTTATAGGAAATGCTCTCATACTTGCCCTGAACAAGATTGCCGATATAGGTC
>JAGBWH010000066.1 GCA_017629925.1 Clostridia bacterium | reverse complement strand
TTCTAGTGGTTAACAGCCATACAGGTTCAAGTCCTGCTACTCGCACCAAAAAAAGACTGTAATTTTGATACAAAATTGCAGTCTTTTTTAATTAAATCCGCCTGCATCGGAATAAATCCACTTCGTGGATGAAATCGCTTTCGCGATGAAATCCCGCTTACGCGGGGTTAGAGATGGCGGATTTAATTTCATCTGAGGTGGCACACCGAAGATTTCATCCGAGTTCACTCGGATTTCATCCTGCAAAGCAGGATTTCATTAAATTTATATGGTATTAGTCAATTTACCCATAATCATAATAAAAAGTATTGCTATAACTTCAAAAATGTGCTATTCTTTAATTAAAGATATAATATGAAAGCTATTTTTGAGGAAAATAACACGAATGTTCCTGCTTGGATTTTGATGCCTCAAAAAAGCGAAAAATAACGAAAAGGAGTACCAAAGCAATGGCAATTGGTATGAAAGTGAAAAAAGCCACCAAAGACCATGAGCTTGATGCCTCAAAATTCTTTGGCGCGCCCACAGTTCCTCTTGCTTGGGATGGGGATTTTGATGAGGATGAAATTTTCCTCTGTCAAATCAATCTTGCCGAGATCGCACATCTCGATGGGGAAAACCGTCTTCCGCACACGGGTTATTTGTATATTTTTCTACACACCAACGGCGGAGATTACGACTTAAAAGCAGACGTGCGCTATTTTGACGGCGAGCCTGAACTTGCCATTGATGATTTCAACCTTGAGGTAGCGGGCTATGAAACATGGAGCGACGCTTATCTAATCGAATTTTACGAGGTTGAAGATGACGAGGACTGCACCCGCCTTCTCGGTGTGCCAAGCGATTGGAATTACGAGCAAGCCCCGCCCAAACTTTTGATGCAATTCGATCCCCTCGATAGCGAGATGGGCATCTTCAATCACCTTGACGGATTTCTCTATTTCTTCTTTGGCGAAGACGAAAAGGATTTTGAAAGCGTCACGTTGGCAGAGGAATACAGCTAACCCCCACATAGGAAAGGAAACAACACGCTATGCTTATCCATGATCCCATTGAGGACACCCCTGAATTTCAAGCCATCAAAGACGAGCTGGAGCAAAAAATCATCGCCAAAATTGGCAAAAACAGCGGCATGGGATATTGCCACCTGTATTGGGCAACAAAAAGAGAAATTTTGAAAAAAGATTACGGCATAGAATGGAACTCTCCTGCTGTGCTAAACCCCGGATTCCGATTTGATTGATTTTTTCGTTTGGTGCACCTCAATTGTCGGAGAGCCAAGCATAAAAAATCCAACATGGACGAAAAGTCTGTGTTGGATTTTTTTGTTTTGACACGCCCAAACGGCGATTTCTCATGGGGTTGTTTGGGTGTTCTTGTGAGAAGTGGCGCGTGGGCGTGGCGTTTTTTATTTTAGCCGTGGGCTTAAAATGGATAAAAACAATGAAAAATAAAATTAGTCGAAACGGTTATAGCTGCTGGATTGGTTTTGGGTATTTTGTTGGTTTTTGTTCGAATGGCGGTTTTCGGAAGAATTGTTTTGGTTGTTGTTTTGGTTATTGCTACGATTTTGGTTGTTGTTTTGATTGTTGTTTTGGTTGTTGCTACGATTTTGATTGTTGTTTTGGTTGCGGTTTTCCATGTTTCTTTCCTTTTTTGTGTGTGATTTTTTGAACGCACAGAGAGTGCTTTCTTGTATTAGCATGAGCCGAGAAGCGTTTTTTATGCGAATAGGCAAATCAAATCTTTGCGCTAATTTGGGGAAATTTGCAAAAATACTTGATTTTAAGTTGATTTTTTCATATAATGAAAGACGACAAGACAAACATCGAAAGGAAAAATCAAAACATGAAAGTCACGGTGGGGATTGATATTGGTGGAAGCACGACCAAAATCTGTGGTTTTTGCCATGATGCTCCAAAAACGCTACTCACCCCAAAACTTGTGCGCGCAGATGATCCTGTGACCTCTGCCTATGGGGCGTTTGGAAAATTTACGGTGGAGCATAATCTCTCTCTTGAAGATATCGACCAAGTGATGATGACGGGAGTGGGTTCCTCTTTTGCCTCGGAGTCGCTGTTTGGTTTGCCCTGTCAAGCGGTGCCTGAATTTTCGGCGGTGGGGCTTGGCGGTCTTTACCTTTCGGGGCTGGACGAAGCGCTCGTGGTGAGTATGGGAACGGGTACTGCAATGGTACACGCCAAAAAAGGCGAAAAATCTCAGCATTTGGGCGGAACCGGCGTGGGTGGTGGCACGCTCGCGGGGCTGGCGAAACTGCTACTGAACATTGACCAAATTCAGCATCTTTCCGCTTTGGCAGAAACGGGAGACTTGCATCATATTGACTGGCGCATTGGCGATGCCAAAGCCCAAGATATTGGTTTTCCCATGGAAACCACAGCCTCCAATTTTGGCAACGTCAGCGACCTTTTGGAAAAGCCCGATATTGCCATTGGCATTTTGAATATGGTGTATGAAACCATCGGTATGATGGCTATATTCGCTGCTCGTTCAAAGGGGCTAAATGATATTGTGCTCACAGGCAATTTGGCTGAACTACCCTATGCCAAAAAGGTGTTCCCTGTTCTGTCTGATATGTTTGGAGTGAATTTTATCATTCCTGAAAATGCCGCTTTTGCAACTGTGGTGGGCACGGCACTATCAAAAACATAAAAAATAGACTAAAATTAGCGATTTATACAAAATAATATAAAAATATTTGTAGTTTTTTTCAAAACACCTATTGCAATTTTAGAAATTTATGTTATAATGTATTTGTATGATAATGATGAGATGTGAGAGTGGGGTTAACCCACTCTCCGTTTTATGTTCGGAAAAAGGAGACCAAATATGGCAAAAATGAATATTGCCCAGCAGGTGACACAGATCATTTCCGATACCGTCGTCGGTATGGGATATATCCTGTGGGACGTAGAATATGCAAAGCAGGGCGCAGATTACCATTTAACAATTACCATTGACAAAGCCGATGGCATCACTATCAACGACTGCGAGGCGGTGCATCGCGCCATTGACCCTCTGCTCGACGAGGCTGACCCCATTGAAACTGCCTACTATCTTGACGTATCTTCTCCCGGCATTGAAAGAGAACTGCGGACAGATGCGCACATTTTGGCGTCAATCGGTCAAACCTGCGAGGTGAAGCTTTTCGCTGCTGTGAACGGTCATCGCACCTTTAAGGGCGAACTGCTCTCCTACCAAGACGGTGTGGTGAAATTGCTCACCCCCGAAGGCGAAGTGTCTCTCCAGCGTAGCGCCATTTCTAAAATGAATACCGTTTATTTTGACTAATTTTTCTCATATAGGATAAAGAAAGGGACTCAAAAAATTATGAATGCAGAATTTTTTAATGCCTTAGATGCACTTGAACAAGAAAAAGGTATTTCCAAAGAGTATATGCTTGCCCGTGTGGAAGCTGCTCTTCAAAATGCCATCAAACGTGAAATCGGCCCCACAGCCATGGTGCGTGTTGTGCTCGATCCTGTCAAAAGAGATTTGAGAGTGTTCCAACAACGCGTGGTCGTTGAATTTGTGGAAGACCCCATTTGCGAAATTTCTTTGGAAGAAGCGAAAACCCTCAACCGCCGTCACAAACTGGGCAGTATCGTGGAAACAGAGCTTAAACCCAAGAACTTCCGCCGTTTGAGCGCGCAAGCCGCAAAGCAGGTCATCATTCAAGGCATCCGCGAAGCAGAACGCGCCAACCTCGCTCGTGCATATGAAAACAAGACCGAGGAAATCATCACCGCCACCGTCTATAAAGTGGACGACATGAACGGCAATTTGATTTTGGATATTGGCAACGGCACCGCCGTACTTCAAAAAGCAGAGCAAATTCCCGGCGAAATTCATCGCGCAGGTGACCAAATCAAAGTGTATATCTCTGAGGTAAGAGGTAGTGATGTGAGAGGCCCCATTGTGTTGCTCTCTCGCGTACATCCCGGCTTTGTGAAACGCTTGTTTGAACTGCAAATTCCTGAAATCGCAGATGGCACCGTGCAAATCAAGGGTGTTTCCCGCGACGCAGGTAGCCGCACCAAAATTGCTGTGTATTCCACAGACGAAAACGTGGATGCCATCGGCGCTTGCATTGGTCAAAACAATATGCGCATCGCCGCTATTTTGAGCGAACTTTCAAACGAAAAAATCGACATTATTCAATATAGTGAAATTCCCGAAGAATACATTGCTTATGCCCTGTCTCCTGCGGCAGTAGAGAGCGTGGTCATGGACGGTGAACGCTCTTGCAAAGTCACCGTATCGCAAGGTCAACTGTCTCTTGCCATTGGTAAAGAAGGGCAAAATGCTCGTTTGGCAGCCAAATTAACCGGTTACAAAATTGACATCAAAGCATAAGTAATATAGTCAAACTCAATAAAAAGGGGGTATTGCAAATGGGACAAGGCACAGAAAAGAAAATACCCGAGAGAAAATGTATCGGTTGTGGGCAAAAGAAGCCGAAAGGCGAATTGTGTCGCATTGTGCGCACGCCCGAAGGCGAGATTATCTTTGACAGCACAGGCAAAAAGTCAGGACGAGGCGCTTACCTTTGCCCCGACGTGAAATGCCTTGCAAAAGCAAGAAAAGCAAAACGCCTCAGCCAAGCGCTGGATTGCCCTGTCAGTGATGACATCTATCAAATATTGGAGGGTGAATACAAAGCCCTATGTCAATAGAATTCAAAGAAACCTTGTATGTTCCGACGCCGGCCCTGAAAGGTATGCTGGGGTTATCCCGTCGAGCAGGTGCAGTATGCCCTGGTGTGTCTGCTCTCTTGGGGATCATAAAGAGTCGCAAAAAACCATGTTTGGTTCTTGTGGCGGTGGAAGCGTCAAAACAGACAAAAAGTAAATTATATGGTGTTTGTCACACCCACGCAGTTCCCTATTACACCGTTTTATCCCAAGGTATGTTTGGTGAGGCCATTGGTGCCCGCACCGAAATACTTGCCCTGGGGATCACAAACCAAGGGCTGGCAGAACGGATATTGACTTGTATCACGCCTCAAAATCCAGTTGATGGAGAGGCGCAGGAGTGAGAGGAGAGTAAGTATGGCTAAAACAAGAAAAATTGCAGACTTAACAAAAGAATTTGACATGAGCGCAAAGGATGTCATTGCCCTGTTCCATGAATGTGGCATTGAAAAGAGCACAAGCTCTGCTGTGGAAGATTTGGAATATCAAATCTTTTTGCAGGTCATTACCTTGCAAAATCAAATCGTCAATTTGGACGATTACCTGGATGGGAAAGCCACCCTAAAAACAGACAGAGCGAAAAAGCCTTCAGCACCCAAAGAAAAGACGGCGACGCCTGCAAAACCAAAAGATAAGCCTGCCGCGCAAAAGAAACCCGAAGGCAAACCCGAAAAACCGCAAAGCGCAGCAACGGATGATATTATGAGCCGTGTATCGGTCTCTACCTCTGTGAAAAAGCCCCAAAGCGCATCCGAGCCGTCAAAATCCGGCACACACACCTCCTCACAAAAACCTGCCACATCCGCACAGGAAAGAGGCAACAAACCCCAAAGCCAACAAGGCAAACCCAAAACACAAAAACCCAGCGAGCGTCGCGATGACCGCAAGCCTTCTACTCCCGCTCCCGCACAAAAGCCGAGCGGCACAACTACCTCCAGAGGTCCTATCGACCAAGCCGCTCTGCAAAGAAGAATGGACGCCTTCCGTTCTGACCAAGCGCAAAGAGCAGAAGAGGAAGCCAGAGCCAGCCGTGCTTCTACTCCTGCCCTCGCAAGAAAAGCGGAGCAAGAGGCAAAAGCCGCCGCCAGCGCAGCAAAAGCGGAACAAGAGGCAAAAGCCGCCGCCAGCGCAGCAAAAGCGCCCGAAGCGCCCGCCCCCTCCACTCCCGCAGAAAAACCTGCCAGCACACAAAAGCCTGTGAAACCTCTGCAAAGAAAAGAGCCTGTGGATAGATTCAGTCGTTTTGATAAGCCCACAGCTGCCCCCAAAACTGCGCCCAAAAAAGAGGAAAAACAACCAAAACAAGAAAAACGCCCCACCAAAACCATTATTACCCCCACCGGTGCTCCTACAAGTGGTGCAGTTGAAGTGGTGGAAACTGCAGGGCCCAGAACTCGTGTGGTAGACACCAGAACGACTGTGGTTGACCTTTCCAGATACGATGATAGAGGTCTTGACCAATACGGTGGAAGCGATACTTCTCCTCAAAAACAAAAACTCAAAAAACAAGATACTCGTTCTCAAGGCAAGTCTGCCAAAGACAAAGATAAAAAAGCCAAAGAGAAAATGAAGCGCATGGAAGCCGAAATGGCGCGCAAAAAACAACTCGAAATCACCATTCCTGATGAAATTCTCGTCTCTGAACTTGCCATTCGCTTAAAGAAAACTGTGGCAGATGTCATCAAGCAACTCATTATGCTCGGCGTGATGGCAACAGCCAACCAAGTGATTGACTATGAAACTGCCTACCTTGTGGCAGAAGAATTTGGCGCAAAGGTCACAAAAGAGGTTGTGGTGACCATCGAAGAGCGTCTCTTTGACGAAACCGAAGACACCGAAGACACCCTCCGCGAACGTAGCCCCGTTGTGTGTGTCATGGGTCACGTTGACCATGGTAAAACCTCTCTGCTGGACGCAATCCGTCATACCAATGTTACCCGTGGTGAAGCAGGTGGTATTACCCAGCACATCGGTGCTTACCGTGTTACCATCAATGGAAAAGACATTACTTTCCTCGATACCCCCGGCCACGAAGCCTTTACCGCCATGCGCGCACGCGGTGCACAAGCCACCGATATTGCCATTTTGGTCGTTGCCGCTGACGACGGTATCATGCCTCAAACCATTGAAGCCATCAACCACGCTAAAGCCGCCGGCGTTGACGTGATTGTGGCCATCAACAAAATGGATAAACCCCACGCCAACCCCGACCAAGTCAAACAAGAGCTCACAAAATACGACCTGCTCCCCGAAGAATGGGGCGGCGAAACCATTTGCGTGCCCGTTTCTGCTTTGACGGGTATGGGCATTGAGGACTTGCTGGAAAGCGTTTTGCTTGTGGCTGA
>JAGBWH010000007.1 GCA_017629925.1 Clostridia bacterium | reverse complement strand
GTCAATGGGGGCACAGGGGCTGGCATGGCGATAATCGCTTGTCCAAATATGACGACATACGTGCCTGAGCAGTGTATTTTTTTGGCGTTTGTTTTCGCCTAATTCTTGTATTTTGAGCGAAACCCCTACCTTTTTTGCTAATTTTTCGAGTTTGGACTTTGTTTCGAGGATTTCGCCAAAGCAAATGCTCTCCTCCGCCCATGCGGGGAGAGTGAGTGTGATAGTCACATCGGAATAGGGCAAAATCGCTTCCAGCACACGATATTGCTGAGCGGTGAAACTATGAAAACTATCAAAGAAAAACTGCTTGCCCGCAAAACAACGATGAAGATAGAGCAAATCGCACAAAATTTCTAAATCGTCCTCTGCGTCAGCATAGGACTCTGTGAGTGCGTCATGATAAAAAGCGGAAATCAAACTGAGGTCTTCCAGCTTTTCTTTTAAGTGTTGGTCTTTGGTCTTTTTTGCGGCTTGGCTTAAATCTTCGGAGGTGATATCCGCAAAATGCAGGGCGCGCAGCCCGTCGAGATGCCCCAGTATTTTGCCACTATCAAAATGAGTGGATTTTTGATGGAGATAAGGGGCAAGTTCTCGCATGGTTTTGTGCATGGTCAACGCTTTTGCGGCAGGGGTGGCGTAATGCATAGAAAGCCCACCGTATAGGCGAAAAGCGGTGTTGGCAAGGCGAGTGAAGTTGGTCACTTCAAAGTGGAGTGCCGCTTGTGGAGGCATATGGTCGGCAAATACCGTTTCTGCACTGACCGTTTCTTGTTCTGGTACGAGCAAATATCCGTTTTCTCCTCTGCCTATGGCATGCTCAATGGCAGAAAGGCAAGCGGTCGTTTTGCCACTACCAACATCACCTAAAAGCAAATACAGCATTTAGTTTTTCCCCCTTTCAAAGCCTTCTATCGCATAGCCCTGTCCTCTTTTGGAACGGAATACGCGCAAGCCGTCTTTTTCTAATTTTTGGCGCAGATAATGGATATACACATTCACCACGGACGGATCTCCCACACCACCCCATACGGCTTGGTGCAACTTGGTTTGAGACACATACTCACCCTCCGCTTCATAAATGGCGCAGAATAGACGATACTCCACGCCCGTTAGTGGGATTTCTTCTTGCCCGCAAATTACAGATTGTCGCTGTGGCATAGGGTAGGGTAAGGTGAGCTCGCATCTGTTTTCAATCCCCAGCAAAGCCTTCAGTCTGGCAGGGCGAAAGGGCCTGTCAAGCCACAAAAATGGTGGGTTAATGGGGCGTTCTTTTTCCCATGTGCATCCCACCAGCACCCCCTCAACGGAAGGTGTGTCGGGGATTGTATCCATATCCCAGATGTATCCTTCGGCTATGGGCAAGTCGTCCTCCCCTGTCCAAAAAAACACACGTATGCCATAAGGTAATAGTTCTTCTCGCACAAAACGAGAAAATATATCATCACGGCTCAGCACGCAAATAGTGGTCATTTTCTACCTCGTTCTAATTTATTAGAAACATCATCTTTATCATATCATAAAAATGATGCCTCGTCAATATAGCAATAAATGCAATATCAAGAGCAAAAAATGCAATGGTCTAACCCTGCCATTTGCTATAAAATATAAGCGTAATCTATATATTTGAATAAGAAGGAGCAAACATCATGACCACAATGGAACAAAAAATATATGATATGGGTATTTTGCCCGTTATCAAAATCAGCGATGTATCCACCGCATTGCCTTTGGCAAAAGCTTTGTGCGATGGCGGTCTGCCTGCCGCAGAAATCACCTTCCGCACTTCCTGCGCTGCAGAGGCCATTAAAGCCATCACCACCGCCTATCCTGATATGCTCGTAGGTGCGGGTACCGTTCTCACCACCGAGCAAGTAGATAGCGCCATTGAAGCGGGTGCATCATTTATCGTCAGCCCCGGTTTTAACCCTCGTATTGTGTCCTACTGCCGTGAGAAGGGCGTGACCATCATCCCGGGTTGCTCCTCTCCCACAGATATTGAAGCGGCAATAGAACTCGGACT
>JAGBWH010000065.1 GCA_017629925.1 Clostridia bacterium | reverse complement strand
GCACCGCCCTTTTTTCGCTGGATGAATACTGGGCGCTTGAAGAAACCGAAAGGCTGGTTTTGGCATTTGCGGCTGTGTTTCACGATATCGGCAAAATCACCGCAACGAAGATAGAGGATGGCAAAATTGTATCCCCTAACCATGCAAAGAAGGGGGCGCATCTCACAAGAGAGTTGCTTTGGCGTGTGTTTGGGTTTTCGGGTGAAAAAGAAGACCAACAAACAAGAGAAGCGGTGGTGGGACTTGTGTATCATCACGCCTTCCCACCCCTTGCCGTGGCAGAAAGCCATCCGACCAAAACAATGCTGAAAATTGCCGCTT
This sequence comes from Clostridia bacterium, assembly GCA_017629925.1. Lineage (GTDB taxonomy): Bacteria > Bacillota > Clostridia > Oscillospirales > CAG-272 > UBA1740. The sequence goes on along the minus strand of JAGBWH010000065.1, from coordinate 1,739 downwards.
TAGGCGAGCTTGCCCCTGCTTTTTCTCTCCGATTGCTCTACCTTTTGGCATTGTCAGACCTAAAAGGGCGTGTTTGTCAAGATGCGGATTTGTACCACGAGCAAATTGAGTATTTTAGATCTGTCGCACAAGAGGCAGAGTGTTTTACCTCTCCCTACCCCTTCCCCTCTCCGTTTGCTCGACGCGCCTATTTTTGTGGCAAAAGCAACACACCCGACCAAATCCCCTACAACCCTACATGGGGAGAGGTAGTTATGCTTTCGGCATTGCCGGGGAGTGGAAAAGACACCTATATCAAAAAGCATTTTCCCGACCTTGAAATGATTTCCCTTGACGATATTCGCCAAAAACTGGGCATTTCCCCAAAAGATGAGCAAGGCAAAGTCATTGCCCACGCCAAAGAACGGGCAAAGGCCCTTTTGCGCCAAAAAACACCCTTCATTTATAATGCCACCAACCTCACAAGAGAGGTTCGGGGCAAACAAATTGCTTTGTTTGAACGCTATGGCGCATCGGTGAGAGTGGTGTTTTTGGAATGTGAGTGGGAGGAAGAATTGCGCCGCAATCGCTCGCGCAAGGCAGAGGTGCCTGAGGGTGCTATTATGCGCATGCTCAGCAAATTGGAAATACCTGAATGTTGGGAATGTCAGCAGGTAGAATGGCTCATTCACTAAAAAGAAAAGATTTTTTCAAAAAAGGCTTTATTGTTGCCGCTTTATATGCTATAATGAGCGTATGAATACAGCATTTTGGCTTGGAGATTTTCATGAAATTAAAAAACCTATTTGTGCCTGACTTATATCGAAAAAAAGAGACTTGGAAGGCATCTACCAAACTGATTTTTTGGTTTTTGGGCATTCATTTGGCTTTGGGGCTTTTGCACTTCCCTGTGTATCTTGCCTCAGACTATGGACTGGTGCTTCCGCCTATCTTGTTTTTTGTGCAACGCCTCATCTATCCGCTGGCGGATATTATCTGCTATGCGGGTGTTGTGATCTGCTTTACCTACCGCGCCTATAAACAAGACACAAATCCCCTTTCTTTTTGGCTGTTGCTCTTTGCAGGAGAAGCCATTTCCACCCTTATCGTGATGTTTATTGAGCGTTTGGATACTGAATATGCCACCTATATTTTGATTGTCATTATCTTAAACGCTTTGCTCGATACGCTCAAAAATTTGCTTGCCATGGCGGTCATCTGCGCGGTGCTTCACTTTGTGCTTCTTTATATTTCAAACCATGCCGATCCGCAAGAACTCGTGCCGAAAATGGCAAAAGCCGTGGGCTATGCATTGTTTTTTGACTTTTTCTGCGCAGAAATCATTTATTCCATACAGATGCTCAGCGAAATGGGGTGGCGACCTCGCCTCGACGAGGTGCTACTGATGCTCCTGTTTTATGTGATTTACGCTGTGGCGGCGTATGTTTGCACATATCTTATCTACTCCGCCGTTCGCCATGTGATCCAAACCTATCAGGGGGATATTCCCACTACCAAACTGCCCAAAAAGAGCGGAAAATAAAACATAAGCGATGAATATGTAAAGAGAGAACAAATCAAAAAATGTTCTCTCTTTTTTATTGTCTGCGCGCGCTATTACAAGATCGGACTTTGAGTGGAGGCTTTGTCTTTGGAGTAGACCACTTTTCCGCCCACCACCACCCGTGTGGGATAGGCTTGTGCGAAAGCGGAAGGAGAGCTCTCCTCAGGCAAGCAAGACAGCACCATAAGGTCGGCTT
>JAGBWH010000064.1 GCA_017629925.1 Clostridia bacterium | reverse complement strand
TTTGTTTATCCAAGCCGCAGTAGGGGTTCCCCGAAGCGAGCTTGACGAGCTTTGGGGGGTTCCCGCAGGCTTGGCATATCATTGACTGTATAACTCGCCTGTGGCGAGATATACATTCGTATATCATCAAGGGCGGCTCGCCGCCCTTGTATCTCATCAGCCCCTTAGGGGTGGATCTCATCACGCGCCAGCGTGCATCTTGCCTGCGGCTTGATGTAAGGAGCGAAGCGACGGAATAGCGAGCCTACGAGCGTCTATACAACACTTCGTGTTGATGCAATAAGGGCGAAGCCCGTCATTTCCTGAAGGGATATACCGCAACAAGCCCCAGATGATATATGGTGGGGAAACATCGTCTGTTCTATTGACATTTTCGCTCAAAAAGAGTATACTTATATATGTTGTATACGAGGAAAGCAAAAATATTTGTATGACGGAGGTGGCGATTGCCCTTTCGGGTGAGATCGTGACCGACAAGGTTGTACTCGATACCATCAGGCATGACTACGATAGTGAAGGCAGGTGCGCCGTGTATATGTTGGCAGATGATTATGTTTTTGCCACACTTGCCCTTGACACAGCCCATATCGAAGAGTGAAATTGCTGTTTTTGCCCATAACCCCCCACGATTTTACTAAAAAACAACACATAAAGGAGTTTTATCATGAAATATAAATTTAGCGTTGAAGGGCTTGATTGCCCCAACTGTGCAGCCAGACTCGGACGTATGCTCTCTGCGGAAGAGGGGATTCAAAGTGCCTCTGTGAACTTTCTCACCGAGGAAATCATCATCGAAAGCGACCTCGCCATTGATGTGCTTACGCCTGCTGTGAAAAAGGTGGCAAAAGCGTTTTCAAAATCGCTTAAAGTGGAGAAAAAATAATGATCCATCGCTTTCTCTCCTTTCTATATAAAAAGGAGCTCTACCTTCGCATGGGTATGGCGGGCGTGTTGCTGTGTTTATCGTTCTTTTTTGATGAGAGGATTGCATTTTTTCTTAGCCTTGCCGCCATGCTGCTTGTGGGGCTTCCGATATTTTGGCAAGCCTTGCGGCGTCTTTGGCAAAGGGAGTTGCTCGATGAAACATTTTTGATGTCGATTGCCGCTGTTGGCGCATTCGCCATCGGCGAATACACAGAGGGTGTGGCGGTGATGCTCTTTTATCTCATTGGCGAGCAATTTGAGCACCGCGCGGTGAGAAAATCCAAGAAAGTGATTCGTCAGCTTATGTCCATTCACCCCGATACCGCTATGGTGGAACGGGATGGCGAGGTGGTCGAACTGCCCTCTGATGAGGTGGTGCTGGGCGATATTATTCTGCTACGTGCCGGCGAAAGAGCGCCAACCGATTGCATAGTCCTTTCCGGATGCGCTTCGCTGGATGCCTCGGCTCTTACGGGAGAATCGCTCCCCGTCGAAGTCAAAGAAGGTGACAGCCTGTCGGGTGGGATGCTCTGCCTTGACGGATTTTTGCGCCTTGAATGTACTTGCCTATGTGCAGAGTCTGCCTCTGCCCGTATTCTGAAACTGGTGAGCGAGGCACAAAACAAAAAATCAAAACAAGAAACATTTATCACCAAATTTGCACATATCTATACACCCGTGGTGGTGGCGTGCGCCTTGTTGCTCGCGACGGTCATGCCTCTTGTATTTCGGCAAAGTTTCGCGCAATGGATTCATACCGCTTTGGTGTTTTTGGTGGTGTCTTGCCCTTGTGCATTACTGATTTCCGTGCCCCTCTCATTTTTTGGCGGGATTGGCGGTGCGGCTTCGGTGGGCATTCTCTTCAAAGGCGGAAATGCATTTGAAGCACTCGCACGAGCCAAAGTGGCTGTCTTTGACAAAACAGGCACGATCACCACAGGCACCTTGCAAGTCCGAGAAATTTGCCCTGTGCCTCCGGCATCCGAAGATACGCTACTATCTATTGCGGCAAGTGCGGAAAACCTTTCTTCTCATCCGCTTGCTAAAGCCATTTTGACATTTGCACAAACCCAAAACACACCTCTTTTTGAGGTACAGCAATTCAGCGAAAAGGCAGGCAAAGGCCTGCTCGCCCAAAAAGATGGCAAGCCAATTGCCGTTGGCAATAGCTATCTCATGGCTGAACTCGGCATAGGCGTGCCTGCCCATCTTGCCTCTGCGCAAGTGCTTGTGGCAGAGGATGGTATATTGCTGGGTGGGATATTCCTCGCCGACACAGCACGACCGGGCATAGGAGACGCCATTTCGCAAATGAAAGGTCTGGGCATTGAAAAAACAATGATGCTCTCGGGTGACCGTGCCGCGATTGTGAGCGCAATGGCGCAAAGCGTGGGCATAGATGAATGTGTAGGCGATTTGCTCCCTGCGGATAAATACGAAAGATTAGAGATGCTGATGGCATCCAAAAAAGGCGTGATATACGTGGGCGACGGCATCAACGATGCCCCGTCTCTTGCTCGTGCGGACGTTGGCATTGCCATGGGTGGTATTGGAAGCGATGCCGCCATAGAAGCGGCAGACGTGGTCTTGACAGACGACATGCCCGATAAATTGCCACGGGCAATAAAAATAGCGCGTCGCACCGTAAAAATTGCCCGTCAAAACATTGTTTTTGCGCTTTCTGTGAAGTTTGCCGTGATGATTTTGTCCCTTTGGGGAGGAGTATCAGGTGTGATGTGGTTGGCGGTATTTGCAGACGTCGGGGTGAGCGTTTTAGCCATTCTCAATGCCATGCGGTGTCTTTCCGCCAAGGGGTTATAAACCAAAATATAGGGGGGTATTCTGTCGAATGCGTTAATTTGGCAGATTGCCCCTCTTTTTTTGTGGGCAAAATTGGCAAAACCGTCTTTGTATAAGTCAAGTGTGAGGAGGCAATACTTTCATCACTGAAAGAGGTGATGATATGTATCAAAAGCAACCTTCGGGCAAAGTGGAAATTTGCGGAGTGAATACCTCCTCACTTAAAACCTTGTCCGACGAGGAAAAAAGGAGACTATTATTAGCCACAAAAGAAGGAAACAAAACGGCACGAGAAGAGCTGATACTGGGTAATCTACGCCTGGTGCTCAGCATCGTTGGGCGGTTTTCCGGTCGGTGTGAAAATGCCGACGATTTGTTTCAAGTGGGGTGTATTGGGCTCATGAAAGCCATTGACCATTTTAACACCGACCTGGATGTGAAATTTTCCACCTATGCCGTGCCAATGATCATAGGCGAGGTGAGACGATACCTGCGAGATAACAACGTCATCCGTGTGAGCCGTTCAACAAGAGATTTGGCATATCGCGCATTGCAAGCCCGCGAAGAATTGTCAAAAGCCTCTGAAAAAGAGCCCACGGTGGAAGAAATTGCCACCCTCATCAAAGAGCCAAAAACCATGGTGGTGGCCGCAATGGAATCCATTGTGGAGCCTGTTTCTCTCTATGATGCCCTATACAGCGACGGCGACGACGCCGTTTATGTGATTGACCAATTAAAAGATCCCTGCGATACGGACGAGACTTGGATCGACAACATGACACTACGCGAAGCCCTTGAAAAACTGGGCGAGCGAGAACGCCATATTGTGAATATGCGGTTTTATCGTGGGCGCACGCAAATGGAAATTGCCGATGAAATTGGCATTTCTCAAGCACAAGTGTCCCGCCTTGAAAAAGGCGCTATTGAAAAAATCCGCCGATATTTTTAGGCGAGCGCAACCATGGATACGCGATTTTGTCTCATTTTTGTCGTACCGTATCCTATAAAATCAATACAAAAGAAAACGGTCTCTCTCAAATGCCGCATTGCTTGGCAGGTGAAAGAGACCGTTTTTATATGGCTCGTTTGCGCTCGGAGATTATCTCATCTCTTCGATGTGGTAAATATACGGTAGCGTTTTGAGCGCTTCAATAATCTCGCTATGGGTTTTGTATTTTTTAAGTTCTTCGCTGGTCACAGTGACCGTGACAGAGTAAACGCTGAGCCCTGAGCCTACATAAGCGCTGTTGGTTTCAACATCTTCAATGACGATGCCCAGCCGACGTACGGTCGACACAAAGTCTTGCAAATGTTCTTTGCTCGTCAATTCCAAGTGGATTTCAAAATGGTTGGAACGGTTTTTGAGGTATATTTCCAAAATGGGCAGGTAGTAGAGGATGCCGAGCAACAAAAACGAGGTGATGATCGTCACAGAATAAAAACCTGCACCTGCTGTAAGTCCAATGATGCCGCAAGTCCAAAGGCCTGCAGAGGTCGTGAGACCTTTGATTTGATTGCGAGAACTATAAAGCACCGAATTGCCTGAAAGCATGGCAATCCCCAGCACAGACGCCGCAGACAAAACAGGGAATTTCATAGTGGTGCTTTGCAGCAAAAACAAATCGAGCAGCATGGCGATCGACGAGGCGAACGCCACCAAAATAAAGGTACGAAGTCCTGCAGAGTGGCGTTTGCTGGCGCGTTCCCAACCAATCACTGCAGAAAACAGCACAGCCAGCCCCAGTCTAAGGCATACCGCGCCAAAAGATAATTGGGCCGACCATTCGCCTAACCATTTCACAATGGGATCGTTGATGGATAACATATCATTTTCTCCTATCTTCTTTTATTGTTCATTCTGGAACGACCAAGGGAGGCATATTGATCCTCGGCGGCATCCAAAAAGGCTTGTTCTTCTTCGGTGGGCGCCACGCGCTCGGGGAGTTCACTTTGAATGACCTTGATGCGGGCAATCAGCAATTCGACCTCGTTGGGTTGATCTTGGAGATCTGCCACCTCGCCCGTCATATCTTCCAATTTTTTGGAATAGGATTTGGATAAATAAAGAGACATTTTTGCACACGGAGGCCCCACCAATTCATAGAGAATGCTGGAAGCCAAAATGATCGTCTCAAGCGCCTTGCCCGTCTCTCCGCCCAGCGCACGTGCGCCAAGGGCTGCAAGACCAATCGCCACGCCCGCTTGCGGAACCAAAGCAAGCCCGAGATAATTCCTTGTGGTAGGTTTCTTTTTCATTAAAAGGCAACCCAGATACGCCCCGCCGTATTTGCCCAACATACGAACAAAGAAATACAGAACGCTCACAAGCAACAGTGAACTTGCACCCACTGCGGCGGAGGTGTTTGTCAGGGCTTTGAGGTCAAAGCTGAGACCTGAGCGCACAAAGAACAATAGCAAAATGGGGGGGCTAAAATAGTTGAGTTGCTTAAATAGCTTATCATCATCCGAGATGTTGATATACACCATACCCATCGACATACATCCCAGCAAAGGAGACACGTCAAGGACGGCACAAATACCACAAAAAGCAAACATGAGTGCCACGGAAATGATGAGACGGTTGTCTGTAGAGCGTTTTCTCGGCATCAATAGTTTCATGAAAATGCCAAAGATCCCACCCAGTATCAACACGCCAATGTTTATCGCCACAGGCTCGACAATGCTGAGAAAACTGATGCCTTGCTCGGCGGAAACGGCTACGGAAATGGCGACGCTATATGTAACCAAGGCAATGACATTATCAATGGCAATGACCTGGAGCAAGGTATCCACAAAATCGCCTTTTGAACCGGTTTGTCGAATGGTCATAATGGTCGAAGCCGAGGCGGTGGCTGCTGCCAGAGCGGAGAGCACAATGGAAAACGTGGTGTCCAGTCGCAACACAAAACGTGTGAGCAAGAAAATTAAAGCGGATGCGAGAATGGTTTCAAGCAAGGCAATCACAATGACCTTGCGACCATTCTTTTTCAGCGAAGAGAAACGGAAAAATTCACCCGTACCAAATGCGATAAACGCCAATGCGATATCGGCAATAAAATCCATGCCCGACACCAGCGCAGGTGGAATTAGATTAAAGCAGGCAGGGCCAATCAAGATGCCCGCCAAAATGTATGCGGTCACATTAGGCAATTTTAACCGTTTGGTAATGCGCGTCATCGCAAACCCGCAAAACAGCATAAGCGACACCGAAATAATCACCGATGCAACAGGGGAAGAGGTGCTGATTTTTTCGTATAGCGGCATGAATGGCACTCCTTTCTTTCGTCTTTTTGGCAAAACAAGGCTCCGCCACAAGAACGTGCGGGGCTTCTCCTACTTTTTCTTCTATATTATGATATACTATATTAAGCAGAAAGTCAAGTTCTAAAATGTGAATTATCTTAAACATATATTTGTTTTATGCATTTTATGCAAAAAACAAGCCTATGCACTGACCACAGGCGCACGAGCACCTCTCTTTTTTTTGAAAAAAGCACGGGGGGTTTTTTGTTTTTGTTCTTGCTTTCGTGTATCTTCACAGGAATTTTTCATGCAAAAATGAGCAAAATCGCAATCTAAAAAGCTTCTCTTTCTCTGCTTTTCATCTTTTGCGACCTTTTTCAAAAAACAGCCAAAAATCCACATCTTTTTCATCGAAATAAGTAGATTTTCGAAAAAAAAGATGGTATAATGTAAGAAAACGGAAAATTACCCCAATTGAGTAAGGAGTCAACTATATGAAAATTGTCAAAGCGAAATGCGCGAAAACAGGTAAGAAAATTGTCCTTCAAGTCAGCGACACAGGTAAAGAGATTTTGGGCTACTTCAAATGCAACGACGCCACCTATGACGCCTATCAAAGCGAAGTGCGCATCACAGGGGCTACCACCAAGAGCACTTGCCCTGATTGCGGCTCGAACAGAGCATTCTCCTGCGAGCACAAATATAATCGCGTAAGA
>JAGBWH010000063.1 GCA_017629925.1 Clostridia bacterium | reverse complement strand
TTTGACCGTCTCCGAGAGGCTGGCATACAGGACGGCGATATTGTCAATCTCTACGATTTCGAGTTTGAATTTGTCAACTAATCAAACATAAGCAAAGCAAAAACCTCTTGCCAAAACAGCAGATATGCAATCTGTGGCAAAAGGTTTTTCTTTTGCTTTTTTTGGCGATTTGTGATAATATTTTTCTATTTGGCATAAAGTGTGGTAAAAAAAGGGGGAATACGCTATGCCAAAATGCTTACATTTTCTTGTTGCCACGGTGCTTCTACTCGCCTTTCTTTTGACGGGCTGTGGGGCAAGTCAAAGTGCAAAAGATATCTATCTTGCCTTCGCTCAAAAATACCCTTTGCCCGCAGGTCATATGTTTGACAGTGCATTGCCTGAAAGGAACCCCGACTGCTTTACATACGATCAATTTCATCACGCTTTTGCTTTGCAGGATGGCTCGGATGGTTGGGCATACATAGACCATGCGGTCTTTTGGCAAAACACGACCTCTCAAAAAATAGAAGAGATTGCCATATTCTCCTGCCACGATCGCGGTGGGGCGGAAGCGGTGGCGGCGATTTGTCAAAACAGGATGAAGCTGCTTTGCTCCATGCGCCATTATGTGGATGTTTCGGCTACCGAGGGCGCCACGATTACCATTTACGGCAAAACGGTGGTTTGTTTGGTGCTGCGTGACAACGCAAAAGCCAAGAAAATCATGGATGGCATCTTTTGAATGTAAATAAGTATTTACAATATAAAGAAAACCCCCTCCGATTTTCATCAAAGGGGGTGTGATGATAAAATTACATAGAAGCCAGACGCGCTTCGAGTGCAGATGCTGTGGCTTTGAGTTTTGCGAGTTTTTCTCTTTCCGCTTCCACCACGGCGGCGGGGGCTTTCGCCACAAATCCCTCGTTTGAGAGTTTAGATTCAGCGCGAGCGATCTCGGCGTGGATTTTTGCAAGTTCTGCGGTAAGACGAGCCTTTTCTTTTTCAAGGTCGACCATATCTGCCATGGGAATATAAATGGTAGCAGAGTCGGTCACAATACTCACCGCGCCATCGTCGGCGTAACTTTCCACCAGTTCAACACCCGAGGCAGAGGCAAGTTTCATAAAGAAAGGCTCTGCATTTTTGAAGGTGTTTTTATGGGGTGTGGAAATATAGAGTTTGGCTTTGCGTGAGGGAGGCACATTCATTTCTGCTCTGCGCGCGCGGATGGCAGAGATGGCCTCGATAATTCTGTCAAAGTCAGCCGATTCTTCGTCAAATAGAGGAATCTCGTCCACGGTGGGATAACTATCAATCATAATGGACTCTGCGCTGTGGGGCAGAGATTGATAGATTTCTTCGGTAATAAAGGGCATATAGGGATGAAGCAGTTTGAGAATGCCGGTCAGCACGTACACGAGTGTGGCTTGTGCCACTTTAGCGCCTTCGCATTAGTTTTCAAAGAGACGGCTCTTGCAAAGTTCTACATACCAATCGCAGAAAATATCCCAAATAAAGTTGTAGATTTCGGAGAG
>JAGBWH010000062.1 GCA_017629925.1 Clostridia bacterium | reverse complement strand
GTGGCTCATTTTCTCAAAAAAAGCGAATAATCGCTTCCAAACCCTCGAAAATTGTGCATATATTACAAACATTGCCACCGAAGTTTTACGTATAAGTGGCTAAAAACACAAAATTGTATATTGATTTTTGTTTGAAAATGTAGTAAAATATTTCTGTGAGTTACTCTTTTGACTGCACTATATATTTTATTAAGGAGATATACATTATATGGCAAACATGCAAACTCAAAATATTCGCAACGTCGTTTTGCTTGGCCACGGCGGTAGCGGTAAAACATCATTGGTTGAAGCTATGCTTTACTTGTCTAAAGCAACAGACCGTTTAGGTACTGTCACAGCTGGTAATACCTGCTCTGACTATGACCCCGAAGAAATTAAGAGAGGCTTTTCTCTTTCTGCTTCTACGGCTCCTGTAGACTGGAAGGGTGCTACCATTAACGTATTGGATACTCCTGGTTACTTTGATTTTGAGGGCGAAGTTCATCAATGCGTCAGAGCCGCAGATGCTGCTATCATCGTAGTGGATGGCAAATCTGGTGTACAAGTAGGTACCGAACTGGCTTGGGATATCGCCACGAATGCACAATTGCCCAAAGCATTCTTTGTGAATCGTTTTGACGATCCCGAAGCAAACTTCCACCGCGTGCTGGATGCGCTTCGTGACAAATTCGGCGTATGCGTATGTCCCGTTCAATTCCCCATTCGTGATGCGAGCGGTGCCATTGCAGGTTTTGCAAACCTGATTGAAGACATTGTCTATTCCTATGATCCTAAATCCAATAGTTACAGCAAAACTCCCATTCCCGCTGATCAAGCTGAAAAAGTGGCTAAATATAGAGAAATGCTGCTTGAATCTGTTGCGCAAACCTCCGAAGAACTCATGGAAAAATTCTTTGCCGAGGAAGAAATCAGCACAGAGGAAGTGCACAGTGCTTTGCATGAGGGTATCATTGCTGGTGATATCGTACCTGTATTTGCAGGTGCTGCTACTAAGGTTTGGGGCCTTTATACATTGCTTGATACCGTTGTTGGCTCTTTCCCGAAACCCACCTCTCGTTCCAACGAAATGGTAGTGGATGCTGACGGCAACCTCTCTCATATTGATATTGATCCCGAAGGCGACACCGCTTTGTTTGTATTCAAGACCATCGCTGACCCGTTTGTGGGTAAGATGTCTTTCTTCAAAGTCATGAGCGGTACTCTCAAAAAAGATATGGTGCTCAAAAACACCACCACCGGTGCCTCTGAAAAGATTAGCCGCATCTACATTATGCGCGGTAAAAAGCAAATCGAAGTGGAAACCCTCGTATGTGGTGACATTGGTGTAACCGCCAAATTGACAAACACCAATACCAACGACACCCTGTCCCTTTCCAACCCCGAATTGCGCTATGCACCCATTCAATTCCCCACAGCTTATATGACCATGGCGATTGCTCCCAAAGCCAAAGGCGATGAAGATAAGATTTCTATGGGTATCTCCAAGTTACTCGAAGAAGATCCCACTCTTCGCTATGAAAACAATCCCGAAACCAAGCAACTTTTGATTTCAGGTCTTGGCGATATGCACCTTGACGTTGTGGTAGCTAAACTGAAAAACCGTTTTGGCACTTCTGTTGAACTCACCACACCTAAATTGGCATACCGTGAAACCATCAAGAAGAGAGTGGATGTTGAAGGTAAGCACAAAAAGCAATCTGGTGGTTCTGGTCAATACGGTCACGTTAAGATTACCTTCTCTCCCGGTGAAGCAGAAGGTTTGACCTTTACTGAAAGCGTATTTGGCGGTTCTGTGCCGAAAAACTATTTCCCTGCAGTAGAAAAAGGCTTGCTGGAAGCAATGCTGCATGGCGTTCTCGCAGGATATCCTGTTGTTCATCTGGCAGCTAACCTTTATGATGGTTCTTATCATGAAGTTGACTCCAACGAACTTTCCTTCAAATTGGCTGCTATTCTGGCATACAAGGAAGGTCTGCCTAAAGCAGGTCCTGTATTGCTCGAACCGATTGGTACATTGCAAGTCTATGTTCCCGGCGATTATGTAGGCGATGTTATGGGCGACCTTAACAAACGTCGTGGTAAAGTGCTGAATATGGAACAATATGCCGCCAAAGCAGGTTATCAAACTATTGTAGCAGAAATTCCTAAGAGTGAAATGGCAGATTACGTGATCGCTCTCCGCGCCATGACACAAGGTAGAGGTCGTTTCGACTTCGTCGTTGATCGTTATGAGGAAGTTCCTGCTGCGATTGCGCAAAAAATTATTGCTGATGCTAAGAAAGAAGACGGTGCTTCCTAATCTCTCCTTTGCATGAGTAATGTGTAAAATGGGGGCTTTCGTCACCTTGTTTATGTGATGTAAGCCCCTATATTCTTTTTGAAGAAGGTAAAAAACAATGACTGAAAAAATGGTAGACAGCCAAGTCGATGCCACTAAAGAAATGCCACATACACCATCATCTTCCGAAGGTGTCACAACCAAACCCAAACGCAAACGCAGATGGGGAGATAGAAAGGATGGCAGACGCGTTCGCACAATGCCTCCTATGAACTATCTGATTCCGTTTTTCATGAAAATTCGTTCCGATTCTCAAAATAAATTTGAAGATACCATCGAAATTACAGCATTAGAAAACTTTCTAAAACGCAAACACGCAGAAGGGTATACCGAAATGGGTATTCTTCATTGCGTGATTGCCAGTTATGTTAGAGCGATTGCTCAAAGACCTGGGATTAATCGTTTTGTAGCAGGGCAAAGAGTGTATGCAAGAAACGATATTCAAGGCATTATGACGGTCAAGCGTTCTATGTCGCTGCAAGGGGAGGAAACAGAGGTTAAAGTCTATTATGACCCTGCAGACGGCGTTGAAGAAGTGTATCGCAAGTTTAATGACGCAGTCAAATCCGTCATGGCAGAAGAATCTAATTTTGATAATGTCGCCAAAACCGTTTCAAAAATCCCCGGCATCCTTTGCCGTTTTGCAATTGGTTTCTTGCGCTTTTTAGACTATTTTGGTCTGTTACCTAAGAAACTACTCCATGTCAGTCCCTTCCACGGCTCCTTTATTGTGACGAGCATGGGCTCACTTGGCATCAATGCAATCTATCACCATTTGTATGATTTCGGCAATGTGCCTGTATTTTTGAGTTATGGTAAAAAATACACGGTCATGGAGCTCGACGAAGACGGCAATCCCGTCAAGCGCAAGTATATCACCTTCAAGGCGGTGACAGATGAGCGTATTTGTGATGGGTATTACTACGCCTCTGCCTTTAAGATTATCAAACGTCAATTACTGCATCCCGAAATGCTCGAAGGGCAATACGAGAATGTGGTAGAAGATATTGATTGATTTTCTTAATTCGTACATTTTTTATTGAATAGGGCATACTATTCTATACGGAGGAATGATCATGACAAACGTATATAGTGTGCCCTTTATTTATGAAAGCAAAGCCAAAAGGAAATACCTTTATCGTGTTTTTAAGCGTTTGGCTGATGTGTTGATAAGCAGTTTTTTGCTCTTGGTAAGCAGTCCGTTTTGGCTTGGTTTTTGGCTTTATGCGGTTGTGTTTTTTTCGGAAATTCATCTCAAAAAAGAGATGGTTTTAGGAAAAAACAATCAACTGATATTTTTTCCAAAGCAATTTTGCACCACCTCCAAAGAAAATTCTGCCTTGCAATATATTTGGAAAAATGCAGGTATGGATAAAATTGCAAAGCTATGGATGGTGTTTTTAGGCGATTTTAGCCTGTTTGGTCCACCCCCACTTTCGCCCCTTGATAGAGATGCCTCAAGGCGTTATTTTGCCTCTCATTTTTATGCTGTAAAACCTGGGCTTTTGTGCTTTTCTTCTTTTGCAAAAGAGGCATCTCAAAGTGCCTATAGCGTCGATATGCTGTATGCTTTAGGGGCTGGGTTTCGCTGTGACTGGATGCTATGCCAATGCATAGTAAGGCATCTCAAAGATAAAATAAAAAGTAGTAAATAAGTGATGAATAAAATTGATTTCAAACACAAAAAACTCTATCTCCTCGATATGGATGGAACACTTTATTTAGATAATGATTTGTTTTCTGGCACCAAACCTTTTTTAGCCCAGACAAAGGCACTCGGTGCAAGGTGCATTTATTTGACCAATAATTCCTCAAAAAGCGTGGAGGCTTATGTGAGCAAAATGAATGCGCTTGGGATTGCCACCACGGGAGAAGATTTTGTAACCTCGGTGGATGCTACCATTGAATATCTAAAGCAACACTATCAAAATGATTTGTTGTATGTGCTTGGTACGGCATCATTTTACTCACAGTTAGAGATGAGCGGTCTTTGTGTCACCACTAAAAGAAGTGAAGATATAAAGGCTTTGGTGATGGGGTTTGACACAGAACTGACCTTCTCTAAACTTGAGGACGCCTCAATTTTGCTCAAAGGCAACATTGGCTATGTGGCAGCTAATCCCGATTTGGTTTGCCCCACCGCTTATGGTTATGTGCCCGATTGCGGATCTGTGGCAGAGATGCTTCAGCACGCCACAGGCAGGACACCTTTATTTATCGGCAAGCCTCAAACGGCTATGGTCGAGTTAGCCATCAAGCGCGCGGGTGTCACGCGCGAGGAAACGGTGCTCATTGGTGACCGTGTGTATACCGATATTGCTTGCGGTATCAATGCAGGTATTGACACCGTCATGGTGTTAAGCGGCGAAGGCACAGAAGAAGAAGCGAGAGAGCGCCATATTTCACCTACCATGGTGGTAGAAGATATTGGAAAGATTGCAGAGATACTTTCTGCTCTATGAATATAAAAATAAAAGGAGAGATATATGAGTTGTGCGATTGTTGGGCAATCAGGAGGCCCCACCGCTGCCATCAATGCCACTTTGGCTGGTGTAATCAAGGGGGCGGCAAATGCTCACCAAATAGGTAAAATAGATACCCTTTTTGGCATGAAAAATGGCATTGAAGGGTTGTTAAAAGAAGACCTCATTTCACTCAATGAGTATTTTCGTGATGATGTAGCGCTCTCCCACCTCTCAGATACACCAGGCGCTGCCCTCGGCTCTTGCCGTTTGAAATTACCTGCGGACAAGACAGAGGCTATCTACGATCAAATCTTCGCTATACTCCAAAAATATGATATCCATTATTTCTTTTATATTGGTGGCAATGACTCCATGGATACCACCGCCAAACTATCACAAATTTCAAAAGAAAGAGGATATCCTCTTTACGTCATCGGTGTGCCTAAAACCATAGATAATGACTTGTGTGGCACAGACCACACCCCTGGATTTGGCTCTGCCGCAAAATTCATTTCTACCGTCATCAGCGAAATTATGTGCGACACAGCCGTGTATACCAAACCTGCTGTCACCATCGTTGAAATCATGGGTAGAGATGCAGGCTGGCTGACCGCTTCTGCGGCGTTATGTGCAGACCGAGCCCCCGACCTCATTTATCTGCCGGAAGTACCTTTTTCCATCCCGCAATTTTTAGAGGATGTAAAGGCGGCACTCAAATGCCGTAGTGATGTGGTTGTAGCGGTCTCAGAAGGCATTCGCCTACAAGACGGCAGTTATGTTGGTGCTTCTACTTCGAGTGGCGTAAAAGATGCGTTTGGCCATCAATATTTAGGTGGTGCAGGGAAGGCGCTTGAGATGCTCGTCAAAGAAGAGATTGGGTGCAAAGTTCGCTCTGTGGAAATCAATTTGCCCCAACGTTGCGCCGCACATCTTGCATCTGCCACCGATATCAGCGAATCTTTCGCCATTGGCTGTGCCGCAGTTGATTACGCCATTCGCCAAATCACAGGGCACATGATGGTTTTCATTCGTAAGCCCTCCTCTCAATATGAAATAGAGATTGGCTCGTTGCCTGTCTCGGAGATTGCCAATCAAGTTAAGGCTGTGCCGCGTCACTTTATCAACGAAAAAGGGAATTATCCCACCCCAGAATGTATCGCTTACCTCACGCCCCTCATTCAGGGCGAGAGATATATTACCTTTGTGGGTGGCGTGCCCAGTTTCTTCCGTTTTTGAGTTATACTCAAGCAAAAGAACATAAAAAAGGGTTTACCCAAAACTGCGTAGGCAGTCGGGTAAACCCTTTTTGGTGGTAAGCCAAGTTTTATCTTCTGGGCTTATTTAGAATAGACATAATATCGTCAAAATCAGAATCAGACAATGTAGGAGGTGCAACAGGAACATCAGGGGTAGGATTAGCTACGGGTTCTGCTGCGGGAGTGGCTACAGCCTCAGGAATCTTTGCGGTGTTGTCAAAGCCTGTGGCAATGATGGTCACGCGCATTTCATCGTCCAGTTCAGGGTCAAATGCGGCACCCCAAATGATATTGGCGTCGGGATGGGATTGCTCTGCAATCATGGTGGAAGCAGCGTCTACTTCGTCCAGTCCAATGTCAGGAGAAGCAGTAATAGACACAAGCACGCCTTTTGCGCCTGCAATAGAGGTTTCGAGCAGGGGAGAGGAGATAGCAGAGGTGGCTGCTTCTCTTGCCTTGTCTTGACCTTTACCGCTACCTACGCCCATGTGAGCATAACCGGCATCCTTCATGATGGTGGTCACGTCAGCAAAGTCGAGGTT
>JAGBWH010000061.1 GCA_017629925.1 Clostridia bacterium | reverse complement strand
GCAGAATTTATTGATACCGTCCCCACTTTGACGGTAGATGGCTCGTTTGGCCCCGCCACGGAAGCCTCCGTTCGCGCCTTTCAAGCCACCTATGGACTCCCCCAAGACGGTATTGTGGGAGAGTTGACGTGGGATGCCCTTTACAACGCCTATCGCGGTATGGTGGCAAGTATTCCATTAGTATATAATGAAAGCGTGACCGTACCCTTCCCCGGCATTATTTTGAAAATTGGCTCTGAGGGCGAGGATGTGCGATTGCTACAAAATTACCTCAATTTTATCGGTCGCACCTATACTGCCATTCCCCCTGTCAATGTGACGGGTTATTTTGGCACAGCCACAGCCGCCGCTGTGAATGCATTTACAGAGCAGTTTGGCATTACTGCCTTACCGTCTACGGTGGGGAGCGTGGTGTGGAATGCCATCACAGATATCTATCAAGATTTGTATGTGGGTGGGGAGGCCGCCGAAGGGCAATTCCCCGGAAATACCATTTCTTAGGAGGGCAAAATGCGCATCGAAAACCAAACAGAAAGCATACGTGCGGTGCAAAACTATTTATACGAAATAGGGCTGACTTGGGATTTTTTGCCCACCGTTTACCCTGATGGCATTTACGGAGACAACACAAAAGAGGCGGTCAGCATCTTTCAAAGAGAGGTAGGATTGCCCGTCACGGGAGAGGTGGATTACCTAACGTGGACCGAACTCTATCAACAATACAAAGACGCCATCGACCTTCGCACCGCAAAAAGCTCGCCACCGCTCACGGAAGGTCAATTTCCCCTGACTATCGGCGCAAGAGGATATGGCGTGGTGCAGTTAAAGACAGCACTGGGGGCGCTTTCCCTCTATTATCCTGCACTCCCCGCCCTTGCCCCCACTTCGCTTTATCAATACAGCACCGCACTCGCCGTACAAAACTTAGAGAGAATTTATCGTCTACAAGAGACAGGCGAGGTGGATTTGCCACTTTGGAATCGACTCTTTGCCGATCTGGAGAGCAAGCAATCCTCTGCATCTGACTTTAGAGAAAGAAAATTGCCTTTTCCTTTTAGGCGAGGGGCAAAAATGCCGTAAATTTTATAAAAAATCTCGATTTTAAGAGATTTTGCCCTGTTTTTTGGGTATAATCAACCGTCTTTGATTATACCCTTTATTTTTTGACCTTCTTTGACTTTGACTTTCTTTGACCTTTGTGTTATACTTAAGTCACGATGGGATAATAGGCTCGGCTTTTGAGACAAACCATCACATAAAGGAGAGATCAAAGATGTTACTTTCTGACTTGATAGCGAAATTAATTGAAGATATGCTGGAGGAGCAAGGCGGATCGCTTGAACTGCAACGCAATGATATGGCGATGCGACTCGGATGCGCCCCCAGCCAAATTAACTATGTCATTACCTCTCGATTCACGCCCCAGCACGGATATTTAGTGGAAAGTCATCGAGGCGGTGGTGGCTATATACGTATCGTTCGCAAACAAATGCACCGAGACGCCTACCTGATGCACTTTTTGGCATCCATTGGTACGTCACTGAGCGAGAGTGAAGCCAAAGCCATGCTTCGTAATTTGTTTGCATCAAGGCAAATTCCTGAAAATACCGCTTTGATGCTCGTGGCGGCGGCTTCAAATACCCCTTACGGTGATATAGAGGACAAGGTTTTGCGCGATCGTGTGCGCGCCAACGTGTTGCGACAACTCATTTTAAGTCAAATGGAATCCCGCTGAAGAAAAGGAGAAAAAACTCATGATTTGTTCCAAATGCAAAAAAAGAAATGCTGTGTATCTTTATGAAGAAATCATTGGCGGTAAAAGAAGAAAATATGCTTTATGTGCGGAATGTGGCGAAGGGGTGAAAAACGCCTCTACTTTGCATGGGCAAGAGAGTAGTTTTACTTTCCCTTTCAGCTTTTCGATAAACGATGCGGATAATCTCTTTTCGACTTTGTTTTATGGTGCATCTGCCACCCAGTCCACAGGCAAACGGTGCTCGCTGTGCGGTCTGAAATTTGAGGATATCATCCGAGAAGGCAAGGTGGGTTGTCCGCTCTGCTACACAACCTTTAGAGATGAACTTTCCCCTTCTATCAGCCGTATTCACGGTGCTGACCAACATAAAGGTAAAGCCCCAAGAGGGTATGTGGCATCCGAGCCCACGCCTGAAGGTCACGCTGAGGCAGAGCCTGTGAGAGAGCCAAGCAAAGAAGAGCAAAAGACTAAAAAATTAAAAGAACTGAAAGCGGCACTAGAAGAAGCCATTTTAAGCGAAGAATATGAAGAGGCCGCAAAAATTCGTGACCAAATCAAAGCATTGGAGGGTGAGGCATGATGGCATGGTATGATAGAAGCGGACCGGGACAAGATGTGTTTATCAGCACGAGAATTCGCCTTGCCAGAAATATTTGCAATTATCCACTTGGCAACCAACTCTCTGCCGGTAAAGCCAAAGAACTGATGGATAAAGTGGCATCTATTTTCCCTGCCGAGGAAGGTTTTGAAATCACAGATATGTCCACAATTCCCCCAATTGATAGGGGGGTTTTAGCAGAAAAGCATTATATTAGCCCTGCTTTTGCCAAAGATAAAGCGCCAGGATTGCTCATTCGAGAAGAACACAAAGGGCTTTCCATTATGGTGTGCGAAGAGGACCATATTCGTATTCAATGTTTAAGCAAGGGATTTTCACTTGCCGAATGCAAGACAGGCGCTTTTGAAGCAGAAGAGAAAATTGACCAAGCATTGCCTATCGCTTACAGCGAAAAGTTTGGGTATCTCACCCATTGTCCCACGAATTTGGGCACAGGGATGCGCGTGTCTGTGATGCTCTTTTTGCCCGCCCTGACTTATGCTAAACAAATGCATTCTCTTTCGGCACAACTGCAAAAAATGGGGTTGGTCATCCGTGGTATGCAGGGTGAAGGTTCTGAAAGTTCGGGGTGTCTCTATCAAATCTCAAACCAAGTGACGCTGGGCATTTCAGAAGAGGAAACCATCGCTAAAGTCAGCGATATTGTCAAAAAAATTGCAGAAGCCGAACGCCAACTCCGCAAACGGGCTGATAGTTTGGAAGAATACCGCATTGCCGATAAAGCCGCCCGAGCATTGGGCATTTTTGAACGTGCGAAACTGCTTTCCACCGCAGAATTCTTTTCTCTTTGGACAGATTTGCGTTTGGGGTTGGCTTATACAGAACTCGGTGATATTTCTTATGAGAAATTGGATAAAATGATATTTGAGGTCATGCCCTCAGAAATGATGAAATGTCTCACGCAGGACACCGCATCCCTGCCAATTGATATGCGCAGAGATGTGGCAAGAGCTATTGCGGTGAGAAAAATTTTAAGCAAATAATCCTATACTTACAGAGGAAAGGAACAAAAAATGACGAACCGTTTTACAGAAAAGGCGCAAAACGCCTTGCAAGTTGCCATGGAAGGCGCATCTGCCTTTGGTCATACCTATATCGGTAGTGAGCATCTTTTGCTCGGGCTTTGCGCAGATGGAGACAGCACCTCGGCAAAACTGCTACACCAAGTCGGTGTGGATTACCACAAAGTACAGCAAAGCATTGAAGAATATGCAGGGGTAGGTTCTCGCACTTCCCTTTCGCCCGAAGATATGACACCGCGCACCAAACGCATCATTGAACTCTCCGCTGCTCTCGCGGCACGGTTTGTGGTCAATCAAATGCAAATCGGTACCGCCCACCTGCTACTTGCTTTGCTGGGTGAGGGAGATTCTGTGGCTGTGAAGTTGCTGTATTCCTACGGTGTGAAACAGAATGAACTCAAAGCAAAAATCGTGGGTTTGCTCACGGGCAGTGGCAAAGTGGAAAAAGAAGGCACAAAATCCCAGAAAAACAAAACTTCCCCCGAAAACAATGCGCTAAAAGATCTGCCCAATCTATCAAACTACGGCAGAGATCTGACCGCAATGGCACGCGAAGGGAAAATCGACCCCATTATTGGTCGTGACGGAGAGACCGCCAGAGTCATTCAAATTCTTTGCCGTCGGCAAAAAAACAATCCCTGTCTCATTGGTGAGCCAGGCGTAGGTAAAACTGCGGTAGTAGAAGGCTTGGCGCAAAAAATTGCGCAGGGGCAAGTGCCTGATATTCTCAAAGGCAAAATCATTGTGGCACTTGATATTGCTTCCATGATCGCAGGCACGAAATACCGCGGTGAGTTTGAAGAACGGATGAAGGGGACCATGGACGAGGTGCGCAAAAATCCGCAAATCATCCTCTTTATTGATGAAATTCATACCATTGTGGGTGCAGGGGCAGCCGAAGGTGCAGTAGACGCAGCAAACATTCTAAAACCCGCTTTGGCAAGAGGCGAAATGCAAGTGATCGGTGCTACCACGATTGGTGAATATCGCAAACACATTGAAAAGGATGCGGCGCTGGAACGTCGTTT
>JAGBWH010000060.1 GCA_017629925.1 Clostridia bacterium | reverse complement strand
CGTGCTGTCCTCCATGTTGCGCAGCATGGCTTTGCCTGTCTCGAGTTCGCTATCGCCCAGCATCATTACATAACGTGCGCCGATTTTGTTGGCATACTTCATTTGCGCTTTGAGACTACGCCCCAGCACATCACATTCTGCATACACACCAGCCGAGCGCAATTCTTCTACAAGCGAGGAGGCTTTGAGCTGTGCGGCACTACCGAGTGCGGCAATGTAGAGCAGGGGAGTGGGGAGGGCAGGTTCGGGAATTTCGGCTTGCTTTAATGCCAAAATCACACGGGTAATGCCCATGCCAAATCCAACGGCAGGCACTTCAGGTCCACCAAGGGAGGACACCAGACCATCATAACGACCACCACCACATACGGTGCTTTGGGCAGCAATGCCTTCGGCAATAAATTCAAATACGGTGCGGGTATAGTAATCCAGCCCACGAACGATGGCGCTATCTTCCGTGTAGGGCACTTTCATGTCGGTGAGCATGTCTTTGAGGGTAGTGTGGTGTGTTTGGCAATCGGGGCAGAGGTAATCGGTGGTTTTGGGCGCATTTTCTGCCAAGGCATGGCAAATGGGGCTCTTGCAATCCAGCAAGCGCAGGGGATTTTTTTGCAGCCGCTCACGGCAAGTGGGGCAGAGCGTTTCTGTGTGTTGGCTATAATATTCCACGAGCGCCTGACGATAAGCAGGACGGCACTCTGCACAACCAATCGAATTGAGATGCAGTTTTACATTGTCAAGCCCTAACTTTTTGAAAACGGCGTGTGCCAAGGCAATGGCGGTGGCGTCTGCCGCAGGGGAAGCAGAGCCAAACAGCTCTGTGCCAAATTGGAAAAACTCACGGCTACGGCCGGCTTGGGGGGCTTC
The DNA here is from genome assembly GCA_017629925.1 of Clostridia bacterium. Lineage (GTDB taxonomy): Bacteria > Bacillota > Clostridia > Oscillospirales > CAG-272 > UBA1740. Next base: position 2,446 of record JAGBWH010000060.1, on the reverse strand, counting down.
GTGGCGGAAGAAACTACCAATATAGTAATATTTTTGGGGCATGGGATCGCTGAACTTACCATGCTCAATCAAAGCACGCACCACAGAGGCTGTGCCTTCGGGACGAAGAGAAATACTGCGACTTTCGTCTCTGTCTGCCCATGTATACATTTCTTTTTGCACCACGTCCGTGCCTTCGCCCACACCTCTGACAAACAGTTCGGTGTGCTCAAACATGGGGGTGCGGATTTCGCCATAGCCATAAAGGGCTGCCTCGGTGCGCATCACGTTTTCTATATAACGGAACAATTCTGCCTCACGGGGCAAAATATCCATAGTACCTTTGATTTTTTGAATCATTGTCTTTGTCCTTTCATTGGGTAAACTATCATCAAGTGCAAGTATAGCACAACCGTGCTCTTCTGTCAATCATTTCTTTGCCCAGAAATTTGTCAATCGACGGGCAAGGGACGCGGTGTCTCCTGCATATTTGAGGGTGCGCCAAAACTTTGGCATGAGTGCGCGATAGTGGGGATCTGCAAAACGCTCGTCAATGAGCACCACCACGCCCTTGTCGGTTTCGCTTCTGATCACGCGCCCTGCCGCCTGCATCACACGATTCATGCCGGGGTAAGTGTAGGCATACGCAGTTCCGCTTTCGTAGAGTTCTTCATAGTATTCTCGCATGGCTTCTCGCTCGTTTGAGAGGGTGGGCAGTCCCACACCGACCACCACCGCCCCAATGAGACGATTGCCCACCAGGTCAATGCCTTCGCTGTAAATGCCCCCCATCACACAAAAACCGATGAGGGCTTTTTTGTTTTCGGTGGAAAAAGCGGAGAGAAAAGTCTCTCTGTCTTTTTGGCTCATATTTTTCGTTTGACAGCGTACATCTAACCCCGGCACCGTTTTTTTGAGCAGACTGCTGATGTTTTCAAGATACTGAAAAGAGGGGCAAAAGACCATATAATTACCGGGTTTTGCCTTGACGGTGGTTAAAATGACGCGCACCACTTCGCGGAGCGTGCTTTCTCTGGACGAGTAGCCTGTGGCGATTTTATCCATGACCGTCAGACACAGTTGGTCCGCCGAAAAGGGTGAGGAAAGTTCAAGGGTGTGGTCTTGTTTTCTGCCCCCCAGCACCGCTTTATAGTAGTCGGTGGGATAGAGTGTGGCGGAAAAGAGCACCGCAGACTGACCTTTATCTAATTTTTCCTGTAAAGTGTCCGAGGGGTCCAGACAAAGCAAATCCAGCTTTGTGTTTTCCCCTGCTCGCTCATAGAATGTCACATATCGTTTGTCGTAGAGGGAAATGCGTCTTGCAATATCCTCCATTTGATAGCAAACTTTCATGAGTGTTCGCTTGTCTGCGAAAGAGAGGAGGGCTTTTTCTTCCCCGAGGGTGTCCCATGCCAAAACAGATAATTTTTGCAGCACCTCGAAAATCTCTTCGGGGGCTTGCTTTTGCGCAGAAAAACCATGGGGAACATCGGCTTTATCGTGGTAGGTGTCCTCTTTTGTCATGGCGAGAATTCTGTCATGTAGTCCCTGCGCAGCCATCTCGAAAAGAGAGGATAATTCGGGTAAAAACGGCAAAACCTCCCCCATTTTTCGCAAAATATCGGGGGTAAGGTGCAAACTATACGCTTCTTCGGCACGGTCTAACAGGTTGTGCGCTTCGTCAACGAGAAAACACCATCTGCCAGGGTTTGAAAAATAGCGTTTTAGATACACGCGCAAATCAAAGAGGTAATTATAGTCGCAAATGATCACATCGCACAGTTCACTATAACACAGCGACAATTCATAGGGGCATACCCCATATGCCAAAGCCGCTTTTTTGATATCATCTGGGGTGACCACCGTCTTGCCTTGCGCCAAAAGATGAAGGGTGGCTTGGAGCATTTTCTCCCCTCTGTCGCAGGTGAATTTGCAAAACTGTCCGCTATCTGAACGGCAAACAAGAGAAGAGACGCACATCAGCTCTTTGGCGAAAAGCTGAATACCCAAAAGGTCTGCGCCGGCTTCTTTGAGTTTGTGTAGCCCTTCAATGGCAACCTCTCCCACGGTGTTTTTTGGGGTAAAGTAAAAGATTTTATCAAATTTTCCTTCTCCCATCGCCCTTACGGCAGGGAAAAGCATCGACATGGTTTTGCCAATGCCCGTAGGCGCGCAGGCAAACAAACGCCCACCTTTCGCAATGGTGCGATACACCTCCCCGATCAGTTCCGTTCGCCCTTCTCTGGTATGAGAAAATGGGTATTTCACCTCTGCCATGGTGGCAAGCCGTCTGCAAACGCGATCGAGTTCGGGTGCATGATACACCGCCACGGCATGAAGCATTCTCATGCAGAAATTTTCAAGTGTAGCAAAAGAAACGCGCTCTGTTCGGGTATAGTCGTATCCGTTCCCGTTGTATATCACATCCATTTGCATCATGGTGGCATTGTGCTTTTTGGCTTGGGCG
>JAGBWH010000059.1 GCA_017629925.1 Clostridia bacterium | reverse complement strand
CTTTGGTGGGAGGTCTGCATTCCCATCATTCGGAGGTCGGACTCCATGGTAAATGTTGTAGGTCCAAATTCTGCTCTATCACGAACTAAGCAGGAAAAAACAATTAGGTTTCGTCGTCCTCGTCGTAGTCGATATCAAAGAAAATCTCATCTTCAAAAATATCAGCCACAGCGTCAAATTCATCTTCGTCATCGACGGTATCAAGCATCATGTCACCATCTTCGCATTCTCTTACGCGCAAAATGACATAGCCTTCATCGTCATCATCTTCGCTGGCGGATTGGAAAGCAAAATAATTGCCACCTTCGTAGGTGCATTTGCCAATCAATGTAAAGGGTTGTTCTACCCCGTCTTCGTCTGTCAGCGTATACACATCGCCAACAACAGCTTCTTCAAACATTCTTTTTCTCCTTGTTGTTCTTTACGATTTTATTATACCAAAGCAAAATGTTTGTGTCAATAGTATGTGAAAAAAATTTGAGGGAACACATTAGTAATTTATGACAATAACTCCGCCAGCATACCTAAACTTAGATAAAAACCTTTTTCCGTAAAGCGCAGGCGGTCGCCTTCTAATTCAACATACCCTTCCCTTTGGCATTGTTTGAGCCATTCTTCTTTCCCTTTTAGTAAAGGATGGCCTGCATGTTGCTCATAAGTGGCAAGAGATATGCCTTCACTCGTTCTTAGCCCCAGCATAACATATTCTTCTGCCAAATCTGCCATATTTGGAATTTCTTCAATTTGCCGAGCTGATAAAGGCGAGGCAAGATAGGCTTCGATGCTCGCCACATTTTCATATCTTTTCCCTTCAAAAAATGAATGTGCGGCAGGGCCTACACCGATATAAGGCGAAAGCGTCCAATAGCGGAAGTTATGTCTTGAATGATAGCCCGACCTCGCATAGTTAGATATTTCGTAATGCTGGTAGCCCAAAGAAGAGAGGTAGTCCGTTGCCAGATGATACATATCCAGCTCACGGTTTTCGTCGGGAAGGTTAAGCCGGTCTTTTTGTTCCCAAAAAGGCGTACCCTCTTCCACAATCAAACTATACAGAGAAATATGGGGTGGCTGATATGCCATTATCTGCTCTACCGTATACCGAAAACTGTCAAGTGTTTGATGTGGGATGGCATACATGAGATCCACACTATAATTCGCAAATCCCGCACTTATAATAGCATCAAGCGACCGCCGCGCATCTTCTGCCGTGTGAACACGCCCAAGGGCTTTTAGTTCAATGTCCACCATAGACTGCACCCCCACGCTCACCCGATTCCATCCCGCTTCCCTTAAATGAGATAGCATGGTTTCGTCTGCAGTTGCGGGGTTCATTTCAATGCTGATTTCAGCGTTTTGAAGGACAGAAAATGTGTCAATCACGGCATAAAGGATGGTCAAAAGTCGTTTTTCGCCAAGCAAAGTAGGCGTGCCACCGCCAAAAAAGACGGTATCAAGTGTGATTTTCGGTTCTCTTCGATAACTGACAATCTCACAGCACAAGGCGTCAACATAAGCGTCCATTTCGGTGTCTGTGGTGACCTTAGAATAGAAATCGCAATAATGGCATTTCTTTAGGCAAAAGGGGATATGCACGTAAAGGCCTGTGTGTTCACTCTTCATCATCAAGTTTCAGCACCGCCATGAAGGCTTCAGGGCTTACCTCTACGCTACCGAGTTTGCGCATCTTCTTTTTGCCTTCTTTTTGTTTTTCAAGCAGTTTTTTCTTTCTGGTAATATCACCGCCATAGCATTTCGCCAAAACGTCTTTGCGCATGGCTTTCACGGTTTCTCTGGCAATAATCTTTGAACCAACGGCTGCTTGAATGGGAATTTCAAATAGCTGTCTTGGAATGTTATCTTTGAGTTTAACAGCAATTTTTCTTGCTCTTGGATATGCCTTTTCTTCATGAACGATAAAGGACAGCGCATCGACTTGTTCGCCGTTAAGCAAAAAGTCCAATTTTACCAATTTACTTGCGCGGTATTCTAAAAATTCATAGTCAAGTGAAGCATAGCCTTTGCTTCTGCTTTTAAGAGCATCAAAAAAGTCGTAGATAATCTCATTTAAGGGCAAAACATAGTGTAGTTCCACACGATCAGCATCGATATATTTCATATCAATAAACTCGCCACGTCGGTCTTGGCACAAATCCATGAGTCCCCCGATATAGGCGGAGGGGGTGATGATGTTGGCTTTCACCATAGGCTCCATGGCGGTTTCGATTTCGTCAGGCGAAGGATAGGAGGAGGGGTTATCGACCATTCTCACTTCTCCACCGCGCATGACGACTTTGTAAATAACGCTGGGAGCGGTGGTAATCAAATCAAGATTGAATTCTCTTTCGAGACGCTCTTCAATGATTTCCATGTGCAAAAGTCCCAAAAATCCGCAGCGGAAACCAAAACCAAGTGCAATAGAGGTTTCCGGCTCAAAGGTGAGTGCGGCGTCATTTAACTGCAATTTTTCAAGTGCATCTCGCAAATCACCATAGCGTGCGCCGTCTGCAGGATAGATACCGGCATAGACCATTGGCTGTGCATGGCGGAAGCCGGGCAATGGTGTTTTCGCGCCGTCAAGCTCTGTGGTGATCGTATCGCCTACGGCTGTATCCCCTACGGTTTTAATAGAGGCGGTAATATAGCCGACATCACCAGCAGAGAGTTCATCTGCTTCTTTCATGCCAAAAGGCATCAAAGTTCCAACCGACACCACATCAAAGCATTTGCCGTTGCTCATGAGCATAATACGGTCTCCTGCCTTGACTTTTCCATCGAAAACGCGAACATAAACCACAACACCAAGGTAACTATCATATCTGGAGTCGAATATCAAACATTTGAGTGGCGCATTTTCATCGCCGTCTGGTGCTGGTATATCCGTCACAATTGCCTCGAGTACATCCTCAATATTAAGTCCTGCTTTGGCAGAAACTGCGGGACAATTTTCTGCCGGTACACCAATGATGTCCTCGATTTCGCCTCTGACTTTTTCCACGTCCGCAGAGGGGAGATCAATCTTATTGATGACAGGAATGATCTCAAGGTCATTGTCAATGGCAAGATAAGCATTTGCCAAGGTTTGCGCTTCCACACCTTGTGTGGCGTCTACCACCAGCAATGCCCCTTCGCAGGCTTTGAGAGAACGAGAGACCTCGTATCCAAAGTCAACATGGCCAGGGGTGTCGATGAGGTTAAAGTCATAGTCCTCTCCATTTTTCGCACGATAGCGCAAATGAACAGCTCTGGCTTTGATGGTAATGCCTCTTTCCCTTTCGAGGTCCATATCGTCGAGGAGTTGCTCTTCCATATCTCTGCGCGCAACTGTGCTGGTATGTTCAAGGATACGGTCTGCCAAGGTGGATTTTCCGTGGTCAATATGAGCAATAATGGAAAAATTCCTTGTGTGTTTTTGCTTGTCGGTCACTTTTGTTATTCCTCTGATTCTATATGTTAGAGTGATAAATTAGTCAGCACAAAAAGCCTGTGCCGTTTCTGTATACGCTTGGATTTTTTGCTCTAATGCTTCCTCGCAGTCACCATGACACAAGAAATACATTTTAATTTTCGGTTCTGTACCGGATGGACGGACAATCACTTTATCCCCATTTTCAAGGGTGTAGAAAAGCACATCCAAGTCTTTTAGAACAGAAGGTTTTTGAGTGTTTGTGCTCATATCATAGGCAATACCCGTGCTAAAATCAGCAAATTCTGCAACTTTCACGCCACCGATTGAGACGGGAATGCTGGCACGAAGGGTATCCATCACGCGTTTTCTCTTTTTAATACCGTCAAGGCCTTCCATATAGACATCGAGCATGCCTTCTTTATAGTATCCATAGGTTTGATACAACTGCACAAGTGCATCACCGAGGTTCATCCCCTTTGCAGCATACCAAGCCGTCATTTCGCAAATCATCATTGCCGCACCTACGGCATCTTTATCTCTTGCATACGAGCCAAAGAGATATCCATAGCTTTCCTCAAATCCCAAGAGGAAGCGACCGGGTTTCCCTTCTATTTCGTAGCCTTTGATCACTTCGCCGATGTACTTAAAGCAGGGAGGCACGTCATACAGGCGCACGCCATGCACCTCACAAATGCGATTTGCCAAGTCTGTGGAGACAATACTTTTCACCGCATAATCGTCTTTTGTGAGATGACCGCTTTCTTTGGCGGCGCAAATCACATAGTCAAGTAGCAAAGCGCCCATCTGGTTGCCGCTCACCGTAAAGAATTGACCATCTTTACCACGGCACATCACCCCCACTCTATCTGCATCGGGGTCAGTTGCAATCACAAGGTCACTTCCCACGCGATTGGCAATCTCAATGCCGCCGCTAAATACATCAGAATATTCAGGATTGGGTTTTTTGACGGTGGGAAAATCACCATCAGGTTGCATTTGCTCTTCAACCAAATAGATGTGTTTTAGTCCCATTCTCTTCATGATAGCAGGCACAAGCTTTCTGCCTGCGCCATGGAGAGGCGTATAGACAATACTGAGGCGATCAGCCACAGCTTTGACACAGTCTCTATTGATGCTGGTTTTTTCTACGGCTAAAAGATAAAGTTCGTCAAAGTCTTCGCCCAGCATGGTCACCACACCATCTGCTATAGCTTGATCGAGCGTGGTGCGTTTTGCACCATTCAAAATGTCAATTTCAGCCGCCATATCTGCGATTACGCTGGCTTGAAGAGGCGAAATTTGTGCGCCGTCTTCCCAATATGCTTTGTATCCGTTGTATTGCTTGGGGTTGTGGGAGGCGGTGATGTTAATGCCTGCAATGCAGTTGAGTTGACGAATGGCAAAAGAAAGTTCAGGAGTGGGGCGTATATCGTCAAATAGATACGCCGAAATACCGTGTGCCGCCAGCACCTCTGCAGATACAATGGCAAAATCTTTGGAATGATGACGGCTGTCATATGCGATAGCCACACCACGTTTTTTTGCCTGCTGTCCCTCTTTTTCAATCAGCCGAGAAATGGCTTCGGTGATATGAGCCACCGCGTAATTATTCATACAGCCAGGTCCCATATCCATCGTAGAACGAAGACCTGCCGTACCAAAACTCATAGGTGCACTAAAATAAAGTGCTGCGGTATCAGGTGTCTCCATGATTTCAGACACTCTTTTTTTCTCATCCTCACTTAAAACGGTAGAAGAAAGCCAACGTTGGCACTCTGTTTCGTAATGCATACAGCACCTCCTATGTAATCAATCGTATTTTAAGGTTTATTGCTCGTTTTGAAATTGCTCAAGCGCCAATGCCAGTTGGTCGGGGCAAGACGTGGGTTTCATACCGCAACGAATCCCTTTGAGACGAGAAATGGCTTCTTTAATTTCCATTCCTTTCACCAGGGCTGCAACGCCTTGGGTGTTGCCAGAGCATCCGCCCACGAAGCGAGCGCTCACAATGATACCGTCATCAAGGACGAGTTCAATCGCTCTGGCACAAGTGCCTTTTGTTTGGTAGGTCAATGTTTTTTCCATGTTTTTATACCTCTTAGTCAGAAAATTAAATATCATCAAAATTATATGACGTCTCTTCGGCACAGCCCATACATTTGATGTGGGGATGAAATAGCCGAACATAGAGAAGATACGAAAGGCAACTCTCCTTATCAGGAAGCATGAAATGAGCAAAATGCCCCATCCGATTTCCTTCACGATAGGAAAAAATACCATAGCATTCCCCACCCAGTTGCTTTGCACAATCGAGGGAGAAATGGGCATCGTCCACTGTCACATCAAACGACATGACCACAGGATTTTGAAAAGAAAGCGGTAAAATCGTTTTTCCAATCAATGCATAAATTGTCTCTTCTGCCCTGACATAACCTGCGATATATGCATTTGATTGGCGTACCATTTGCCAAATCTTCACATAAGGCTCGCCACTCACCTGCCAAAATGGTAAGAGGCAATACTCTGCTTTTTGCTCTTGCAAACTTTGCAATGCTTCTCTCAAATCGCTCACATAAATGGCTTTTCTGTGCGCATTTTGCTCTTTGAGAGACGAAAATGCTAAACTCGTGTTTTGGTGATAAACAAATGCAATGTTTTCCCCTGCCAAAAATGGAGGAAGCAATGATAAGAGTGCTGTGGGGAGGCTTTGCTCTATCATGCACGCTAAATAATACGAAAAGTAAAGCGCATCAGCTTCCCCACGAGCAACATCAATTTTCAGTTTGCCGGATGATGTCTCTTCCTGGCATTTTTCTGCCAAGGCAGCCATCGCAGATGAAAAGGGGCGGTGTTCGCTGATGTCTTGCATGAGCGCATCAAATGCAATACGGGCTGCATCGCGCAGATGAGATTGGCGAATGGTGAAAAGGCGACCATAGTCTTTCTCGCTTTGCAAAAGATTATCTATGGCAACCCCCACTTTTGCTTTATGTGGTAGCGCCATTATAATTCACCCAGCAAAGCATAACTATTTTGCAGAAGTGTTTGCATCTCGGTGGCATTTAATTTTTTGGAAGAGAGCAATGCCAAAGAAAAGATTTGCTGTGCCACACGGGGGGCTAATTCGCCAAATGTTCCGTCGTTTAACTTCAAAATCAAATCATTATTTGTATTGAGCACCAAGGTTGCCTCAAGGGGCATTTCGGGAGAATCGGGGGCATACATTCTCATCATATCCTGCATTCTTCTTGAGTCTTCCGATATGGTGAGTATAGCGGGTGTTTGGGCATCCGCCAGGGGCTGTGCCTCCACAGTTAGTCTCAAACTTTCAGATGAAAAGCCTTCAAAGATCTGTTTTGCGGTATCAGCTTCTGCCACACCCTCTCCTTTGATGGCATCTGTGCTCGCATCAATGCGCAAAAATTTAATACCATCTTCTTCGCGATAGCGTTCAATGCTTTCCGCCAATCTCGTGTCCAAAATATGGTCAAAGAGCAAAACGGAGATGCCTTTTTCTTGGAACATACGAATATAGGAAGATTGCTGTTGTTCGTCGGTGGCATAGTAGATAGTTTTGTCGTCTTTGTCTTTTAGATAATCGTCTATGGAGATCATTTGCCCGGCATCATTTTTGAAAAGCAAAGCAGATGAAACTCTATCATAGAATTTGCGGTCGCAAATGCAAGCGTAGGAGATAAATGTCTTCAAATCGGGATATAATGTCTCAAAGCGCTCTCTTTCCACATTGCAAAGAGACACGAGCTTGTCTGCCACTTTTTTGGCGATATAGGCGGATACCTTCGCCACATAGACATTATTTTGCAGATAACTACGAGACACGTTGAGAGGAAGTTCCGGACAATCCAATACCCCGCGTAGCATCAATAGGTATTCGGGGATCACTTCTTTGATATTATCGGCAACAAAAACTTGGTTATAGTAAAGCTTAATGATGCCTTCGGGGCTTTCATACCCTTCTCTAATTTTCGGAAAATAGAGAATACCCTTAAAATTGAGAGGATAATCTGCATTCAAATGAAGACTAAACAAAGGCTCTCTAAAGTCTGAAAACACTTTTTGGTAAAATGCAGTATACTCTGCTTCGGTGCAATCCGATGCATTTTTTTGCCAAAGAGGGTGGGGGTCATTGATGGGTGCGGGTGTTCCCTCTCCTTCCCTCTCCTCTTCCTCTTTGTCTTCGTCTACGAGATAGATCTCGGTAGGCATGAAGGTACAATAGCGTTCCAAAATTTCACGGAGCTTAAATTCGCTCAAATATTCCTCGTTATCTTGGTTAAGATGAAGTATGACCTCGGTGCCGTGCTCCTCTTTTTGCCCCTCTCCCATTTCATATTGACCTGCTTCTGTGCAAGTCCAATCAACAGCGGGTGCGCCTGTATAGGAGCGAGTGTGAACATCAACGGTATCTGCTACCATGAATGCGGAATAAAAGCCAAGACCGAAATGACCAATAATACCGGCTTGGTCATTTTTGCTACCCTCATATTTTTCAATGAAGTCCAGCGCACCGGACAGCGCCATGCTACAAATATACTTATCCACTTCTTCTGCGGTCATACCAATGCCATTGTCGGTGATGGTAATGGTTTTGGCAGTGGCGCTAAAAGATACAGTTACCGCATACTTTTCTCCCTCTCCGTCATATTCTCCAAGCGAAGAGAGACGGCGAAGTTTTGTCACAGCGTCACAGGCGTTGGATACCAGTTCTCTTAAAAAGATTTCCTTTTCGGAATACAGCCATTTTTTAATAATGGGAAAAATATGTTCGGCTTGAACAGAAATACCACTCGTTTTATTGGTTTGATTGCTCATGTTTTGTCTCCAATATTGTTATTTCATTTTAGATGAAACGCAGTTTCGATTTCATCCACTTCACCTTCGCTGATGGGCACGATGCTTTGCTTTAGTCTCATTGCCTCAATCACAGATTTTGCACTATACTCCATCACTTCCAAACGGTCAAATGCATTGAGAGGAGACGTGCCTGCTGTAATCACACAGTCATTTTCCACCATCGCCACAGGGGACTGAAGTGAGATGGCTTGTGCAATTTTCTCGGGATAAAGGTGAGAATCTTCGATAGAAAAACGTTTGATTTTTCGCAAAGCAATATAGCTTTCGGGAATGAGTCGCGCGTCAAAATCATTGTGTGTGACAGCGAATGCCATAATGTGCGGGGGATGGGCGTTGATAATCGTTTTAATATCGGGATTGCGACGATAGATTTCCGCGTGAATAGCATAGGCGCGAGAGGGCAATTTGCCCATTTCCGCCATCCCGTTTTTGATATGTACCAAATCTTCGGAGGTGAGATATTTTCTGTCTTGTGCATGAGGAGTGATCACAAAATCCCCATTTGACAGACGACATGAAAACGTCCCTTGGTCAGACGTGAAAAGGCGGTTGTCATAAGCGCGAGAAATGAGGTTGCACATATCTCTGCGCAATGCCCTTTCCTCGCTTGAACATTCTTTTAGCACAAAAGCATCCGGTCGTGGCATCACCTTTTGATGGTAATACTCGATTTTCTCCAAAGGGATACCTTGTGGCGTGCCAATGGTGCAAGCGTTAATTTCAAGTTGGGCGCAATAGTCGAGCGCTTCAAATTTCATAAAGGCGGAAAACAAATCGTCCGCGCCAATCACCACGCCATGATTTTCCAGCATGACCGCATGATAGCCTTCTTTGAAGGCATCTGCGATATACTGACCTAATTTTTCACTACCCGGCAGTGCATATTTTGCCATACCAATGCTTCCGCACAGAATGTGGGCATCGGGATAGATAGAGGTATCAGGGATTTTACGCACAACGCTGAATGCCACAAGAGCAGGGGGATGGGCATGAAGCACAGCATGGAGGTCTGGGCGCACCTGATAAATGTGCAAATGGAACGGATATTCAACGGAGGGCTTGTGAATACCTTTGATGGTGCCATCGGGTAAAATCTCAATGATGTCATCACGGCGCAAATTGCCCTTATCTACACCGCTGGGACTAATCCATACATGACCGTCAGAATCCTTAATTGACAAATTACCACCCGTGGTCGTCGTCATGCCATAATAATACAGGCGATTCATGATTGTGACAATTTGGTCAGCAGGATGCATGAAGCGAATATCCATCGCATACCTCCTCAATAAACAATAATATACCAATGTTATTATAACATAACATCGCCCTATCGTCAAGACTAAAACACATAGAAATCACCGCAAATTCTGCACTTTTTATGTGCTTTTCATGTTGATTTTTGGGGTGTTTGGAAGGAAACAGAGAGAAAGTTGAAAAAAAACACAAAAATGGGAGATTTCTATTGACATATATAATAAATTTGGATATAATGATATTTGGTGAAAATTGGTTTTATTCAAATTTACACATAAATTCATGAAGAAAGGAAGGGTTTGCGACATCGCAAATCAACAGTTTATGAACGAACAAAAGCAAACCGCACGGCAACTCATTGCCACCGCACGCGGGACAGCAGAAGCCTCTCCCGCTCGTCTGAAACTGCAAACTCTCTTTGATGCCAACACTTTTGTGGAAACGGGTGTTTTCGTTGCTCGATCCGGCATTGCCGGCCAAGGTGGCGTAGCACTTGAAGGCGTGGTGACCGGTTATGGTGCCATCAATGGAGAACTTGTCTACGCTTTTGCCCAAGACGGCAATCGTATGCATGGTGCAATGGATGAAAACCATGCCAAAAAAATTGAATCTCTTTACCACCTCGCACTCTCTAATGGTGCGCCTATGGTGGGTATCTTTGATTGTAGTGGCGCGTCTATTTACGAAGGCGTATCCGCTATGGCGGCGTATGGCAGAGTGCTGTCCTGCGTGACAGAAGCTTCCGGCGCGATCCCTCAAATCGCTATCGTAGACGGTCTTGCGACCGGTACTATGGCTGCCGTTGTGGCTATGTTTGACTTTGTACTATCCACAGACAAAGCCTCTCTTTACGTAGTCTCCCCTGCCCTCACAGGCGCAAACCAAACCAAAGAGGCTACCGGTGACTACGCTACCTGCGCAGGCTATGCCCGCGCTCTTGTGACAAAACTGCCTCCTGTATGTGATGCAGATGTCATTGAAACAGACACGACAGATGACGCGAACCGTCCTCTCTCCCTCTCTGATTTCCAAAACGGAATGTCTCATCTTCTGGTTGCTACCGCTGACTTTGGCAGTTATCTTGAAGTCAACCCCTGCGATAAGCACACCTCGATCACGGCTTTTGCAACCATGGGTGGTGTTGCTTGCGGTGTTTTGGCAACCAATCCTGCGATAAACGAAGGTAGACTGACCTCCTTTGATGCAAGAAAACTGTCTCGCTTTGTGAGATTTTGCAATGCTTTCAATTTGCCTGTTGTCACCATGGTGAATTCGAGAGGCGTGGATATGGGCGAAGAGGATGATGTGGCATACGCCGCAGAATTGGCTCGCTTGGCGCAAGCCTATGCCAGCGCAGATATTCCTATGGTCACCGTGTATGTAGGCTCTGCCATTGGTAGTGCATACATTCTGCTTGGCTCAAAGGCTGTGGGGGCTGATGTGGTATACGCTTTGCCTGAAGCTGAAATCGGTGCGCTTTCTGCTGACGCCGCTGTGGCTTTTGTGCAAAACAACAGCATCACCTCTCCCGAGCATCGTACAGAGCTCGAAGAAAACTGGAAAGAAACCGTATCCTCTTCCCTGTCTGCTGCCGCATACGGCGAAGTGGATGACATTATAGACGAAGAAGAACTTCGTGCAAGAATCTGCTCTGCTCTTTATATGATGCGTGGCGAAGGCCCTACTGAAAAAGTTGGCGCCATCGACACTCTGTGAGGTGCATCATGTATATTGGATTACTGGAAGCCGCCCTTGAAACTTTCGAAGATAAGTTCATGTATGGCGGAAAAATGCTGATCATCGGCATGGGCATTGTCTTTGCGGTGCTGGCAATTTTGTGGGCTTGCCTTGAACTGCTCAAACGATGCATGGCTCATTTTTCCAATCACGCAAATGAGACGAAAAGCACAGAGAAAATCTCCGTGGCACCCACGCCCACGCCTACGCCCATCGTTGCTCCTGCAAATGCTGATGATGATGAAATTGTGGCTGTTTTGGCTGCCGCTATTGCAGCTGCTGAAGCAGAATACCCCGGCCTGCGTTTCCGCGCAGTTTCTTTCAAAAGAATTCACTAAAAAGAGAGAGGTTATTTAAGATGAAAAATTATAGAATTACTGTAAACGGCAAAGCGTATGAAGTATCTGTTGAGGAAATCGGCGCTGTGAGCACCCCTGCAGCCCCTGTTGCTCCTGTGGCTCCTGTGGCTCCCGTTGCCCCTGTTGCAACTCCCGCACCCGCCCCTGCTCCTGCTCCTGCAGCAGCTCCTGCTCCCGCTCCTGCAGCTCCCGTGAATGCTGAAGGCGAGAAAGTGACATCTCCTATGCCCGGTACTATCCTTGATGTGAAAGTTTCCGTTGGTCAAACCGTTAAAAAAGGTGATGTTTTGGTCGTGCTTGAAGCCATGAAGATGGAAAACGATATCCCCGCTCCCTGCGATGGCAAGGTTGTGGCTATCTCTGCTTCTAAAGGTTCTTCTGTCAACGCAGGCGATACGATTGTTGTCATTGGCTAATGGTGAACTGCTATGGCAGAAATGTTCGAACGGTTTATTGATTCCACGGGGTTAGCAAAGCTTTTTGAGGCAGACGACTGGTGGAAAACATTAATTATGTATGCCATCATCGGTGTTTTGGTCTATTTGGCTGTTGTAAAAAAATTTGAGCCACTGTTGCTGCTCCCCATTGCATTTGGTATGTTTTTGGCCAATCTGCCCGGTGCGGAGCTTATGCATTCCGAGTTTTTCTTTGACGAATACTACCTAAAAAATGGTGTGTTTGACCCTGCTTTATACCAAGCCTCTGATTTTTATATGAAAGACGGTGAACTTCATGTGAAAATGACCACCATGATCAAAGAGGTCATCAATCACGGCGGTCTCGTTGACATTCTCTATCTTGGCGTAAAACTGGGTATCTATCCCTCTTTGATTTTCCTTGGCGTTGGGGCGATGACCGATTTTTCTCCCCTGATTGCCAATCCCAAATCCCTCTTCCTTGGTGCCGCTTCACAGCTTGGCGTTTTTGCCGCCTTCTTCTTTGCATTATTTTTGGGCTTTGCCCCCGAAGAAGCCGCCGCTATTGGTATCATTGGTGGCGCAGACGGCCCTACCGCCATTATGGTCACCAAAGAATTGGCACCGCAACTACTTGGTGCCATTGCCATAGCCGCTTATAGTTATATGGCGCTCATTCCTATGATCCAGCCCCCCTTTATGCGTCTGCTTACCACAAAGAAGGAACGCTCTATTGTGATGAAACCCGCTCGTGCGGTTTCCAAACTTGAGCAAGTGGTTTTCCCCATCATCGTTACCCTTTTGGTGGTGCTGATCGTCCCCGATGCCGCTCCTCTGGTTGGTTTTCTGATGCTGGGCAACCTGTTCCGTGTATCAGGTGTGACCGAAAGACTTTCTAAGGCGGCGCAAAACGAACTTTGCAACATCGTCACCATTTTCCTTGGTGTATCCGTTGGGGCTACTGCGAGCGCCTCAAATTTCCTTGATGAAAAAACCCTTTATATTATCGCGCTTGGGCTTTGCGCCTTTATCATCTCCACCATCGGTGGTTTGCTGCTCGGCAAATTCATGTGCTGGGCCACAAAAGGACAAATCAATCCTCTTATCGGTAGTGCTGGCGTGTCTGCTGTACCTATGGCAGCTCGTGTGGCGCAAGATGAAGGTAGAAAAGCCAATCCCGCAAACTTCCTGCTCATGCACGCCATGGGCCCCAATGTGGCAGGTGTTATCGGCTCTGCCGTGGCTGCTGGCGTATTCCTTATGTGGTTTGCCAACTAAAACGAAAGGAAAACTGAACTATGTCTAAATTATTGATTACAGAAACTGTTCTACGTGACTCTCACCAGTCACTTGCCGCTACCAGAATGACCACAAATGAGATGCTTCCCATTTTGGAAAAACTGGACCAAGTTGGCTATCACTCTCTTGAAGCGTGGGGTGGCGCTACCTTTGATGCTTGCCTTCGTTTTTTGGATGAAGACCCCTGGCAACGTCTGCGCACCATTCGTGAGCACGTAAAGAATACCAAACTGCAAATGCTGTTCCGCGGTCAAAACATTCTGGGTTACCGTCACTACTCCGATGATGTTGTATCCTACTTTGTGCAAAAGTCCATAGCCAATGGTATTGACATTATCCGTATCTTTGATGCTCTCAATGACCCCCGCAACCTTGAAACCGCTATTCAAGCGGCTATTCGTGAAGGCGGTCATGTGCAAGCTTGTATTTCCTATACCACTTCCCCCGTGCATGACAATGCTTCCTTTGCCGCTTACGCCAAAACCTTGGCAGACATGGGCGCCCATTCCATCTGCATCAAGGACATGGCAGGTTTGCTCAAACCCTATGAAGCCTATGAACTTGTCAGAGCCCTGAAAGAAAGCGTGAATTTGCCCATTCAACTCCATACCCACTATACCGCAGGGCTTGCTTCTATGACGGTGCTCAAAGCCGTAGAAGCCGGCGTGGATATCGTTGATACCGCTATTTCTCCCTTTGCAATGGGCACGTCTCAACCGCCCACAGAAGCCATCGTTGCCGCCCTGCAAGGCACAGAGAATGATACAGGTCTCGACCTTGAAAAACTCGAAGAGGTCAGCGATTTCTTCACCACTATTCGCGAAAGATATTTGGCATCCGGCTTGATTGACCCGAAGGTGCTCAAAGTCAACGTCAATGCCCTGCTCTATCAAGTGCCCGGCGGTATGCTGTCTAACCTGATTTCCCAACTCAAAGCCGCAGGTCAATCCGACCGCTTGCCCGAAGTTTTGGCAGAGGTGCCTAATGTGCGCCGTGATGCAGGTTATCCCCCGCTGGTTACGCCTACCTCTCAAATCGTGGGTACACAGGCGGTATACAATGTGCTCATGGGGCAAAGATACAAAACCGTCACCAAAGAATTCCGTGGCATGGTTCGTGGCGAATACGGCAAATGCCCTGCCCCCATTGATCCCGATTTCCGTCGTATGATCATTGGCGATGCAGAACCCATTGATTGCCGTCCTGCTGACCTGATTGCACCCGAAATGGACAAACTGAGAGAAGCCGTAGCGCCTTGGTCCGAACAGGAAGAAGACCTGCTCTCCTACGCTCTCTTTGAACAAGTGGCTGTGAAATTCTTTGAAAAGAGAAAAGCCAAAAAATATGGTCTGGACCCCAATGGTGATCCCAACAGCGGTGTTCATTCCGTCTAAAGCAAAATGCAAAAGACTGTTTTAAGACAGTCCATAAAATAAAGCAACTCATATCAAAAGAGCCGTCTCAAATGTAGTGTTTGAGACGGCTCTATTTATGTGTTTGATAAGTATGCGAAAAGCAAAATGAAAATCAACATTTCGATTTCAAAATGGGACTTTTAAATGAAGGCAACATTTTTTCAGAAAATATTTATCCGAGACGGAGCATTTCGTGAATGGGGCGAACAGCATCTTTGGCGATATCGTCGGACAAGACAATCTCTTCCCCGCCCTGACCTTTTAGGCAAGCCAAAATTTCGGGAAGGGTGGTCAGCGTCATGTCATGGCAAATGCAATCTCTCGATAAGGGATAAAAACGCTTTTCGGGATGGTCGTATTGGAGATGGGAGACGATGCTATTCTCTGTGCCAATAATAAATTCGGTGGCAGCGCTTCGGGCGGCAAAGTCCAAAATTTCAGCCGTGCTTCCAACCATATCTGCTTGCTCTACCACCTCTTGTTTACACTCGGGATGAACGAGCAAAAGCGCATTGGGGTGTTCGGCACGAGCGCGTGCTACATCCTCTTTCCCCATGCGCGTATGCACGGGGCATCCGCCCTCAAAAAGATGCAGTTTCTTTTCGGGAACCTGCGACTGCACAAAAGTGCCCAAATTCACATCCGGGATAAAAATTAGCTCATTCGCTTCTAAATTTCGTACTATTTTTACGGCAGAAGATGAAGTGACACACACATCCGACACCGATTTCAGTT
>JAGBWH010000058.1 GCA_017629925.1 Clostridia bacterium | reverse complement strand
TCGTTTGGTGTCGCTTGGAATAGGAGACGTCACGCTTCCATTACCCCCCGTTGTGTGCCAAGCCATGCAAAAGGCGGTGGCAGAAATGGGGAGCGAGGAGGGATTTCGTGGGTATAGTCCGGAGGGGGGCTATCCCTTCTTAAAGCAAGCCAATATAGATAAATATGCCCGATGGGGCGTAAAGCTAAACGAGGAAGAGGTATATGTCAGCGATGGGGCGAAGGTGGAGCTGGGGAGCATATATGATGTGCTGGATGTGCGTGACGTGCTCATTCCCTGTCCCACCTATCCTGCCTACTATGATGACGCTATTTTGGCAGGGGCGAACGTGCATCACGTCACAGGTGATGAAGGATGCCACTTTCTGCCACCGCCACCCGAAAAAACGGACACACCCTATTTGATTTTTCTTTGCTCGCCACTCAATCCCAGAGGAGTGGCCTATGACAAAAATGGGCTTTGCGAATGGGTGAATTTTGCGCTGAAAAGCGGTTCTCTTTTGGTGTTTGACTGTGCCTATGAAGCCTATATCACAGACGACCGCCCCCACAGCATATACGAAATTGAAGGGGCAAGCGGGTGCGCGGTGGAGATTTCCTCATTTTCAAAAAGTGCGGGGTTTACCGGTGTGCGATTGGGCTGGACTGTCTGGCCAAAAGACCTCAAAGACAGGCACGGCATCTCCCTTTTGGGACTTTGGCGGAGACGGCAGTCGGCAAAAAGCAATGGTGTCAGCTACATTTCCCAAAGAGCCGGAGAGGCGGCGCTTTCCCAAGAAGGAGAAAAAGCGGTCAAAAAACAGGTGGCATACTACGGGGAAAATGCTCGTCTTTTGCGGGATGTACTTCTTCGGTGCGATATCACATACTACGGGGGTATTCATAGCCCCTACCTATGGGTTTCTTGCAAAAAGTGGGGGGGTTCTTGGGCATTTTTCCATTTTTTGCTTCAAAACGCGCATATTATTTCCACACCTGGTGTAGGATTTGGAGAGGCAGGCGAAGGGTTTGTGAGGCTTTCTTCTTTTGGCAGGCGCCAAGATGTGATATGGGCAACAGAGCAAATAGAGCGAGTTTTGAGAAGATAAGACGATGCGGCGAGACAATGCTGATATAATTCTCTATAACTTTTGCTTTTTTCGCCTTGACAGTTTTACCTAAATAGTATATAATAAATGCGAAGTAATGAAGTTAAAAGAGGTATAAAATGGACTATCAAAAATTAGCGAATATACTGTTTCCCCATCCCCTCAAAACACCTGAGGAATGGGAAGTGATCTATCCCCCAAGAAACCTTCCCGAAGGTGCTGTCGTCACTCGTCTCGCGCCCAGCCCCACAGGATTTGTGCATTTGGGCAATTTGGTGCAGGGGCTGACCAGTGAGCGCATGGCTCACCAAAGCGGTGGCGTGCTCTTTTTGCGTATCGAGGACACCGATGCAAAACGCGAAGTGCCTGGTGCGGTGGAAGTGTTGATTCGTGCATTGGCACATTATCATATTCAATTTGACGAAGGTGCTACTATCGAGGGCGATAGCGGTCTTTACGGTCCATATCGTCAACGCCAGCGCAAAGAGATTTACCACACCTACGCCAAAAAACTGGTTGAGGAAGGCAAGGCTTATCCTTGCTTTGCCACAGAAGATGAACTCGCTTCCATGCATGAGCAACAAGAGGCTGAAAAAGCCAATTACGGCTACTATGGTAAATGGGCAACTTGGCGTGACAGACCTATGGCAGACATCGAGGCCGAACTTGAAAAAGGCACACCTTGGGTGCTTCGTTTCCGTTCTGAAGGTTCTATTGAGCATAAAATCAAGTTTACTGACTTAATCAAAGGCAATCTCGAGATTACCGAAAATGATATTGATCACGTATTGCTCAAATCTGACGGTATTCCCACCTATCACTTTGCCCACGCCGTGGACGACCATCTCATGCGCACCACTCATGTGGTGAGAGGTGACGAATGGCTCTCTACTCTGCCCTTCCATGTGCAACTCTTTGGTGCACTTGGCTTTAAGCTACCTAAATATCTGCACATTGGCCCGCTTCAAAAGATGGATGGCGACTCAAAACGCAAACTTTCCAAACGCAAAGATCCCGAAATCGCTTTGACCTACTATCAACAAATGGGTTATCCCGTAATGAGTGTGTATGAATACATTTTAGGGGTGCTCAATTCCAACTTTGAAGATTGGCGCAGAGCCAATCCCGATGCCAATGCCGACACATTCGCATTTAGCCCCAAGAAAATGAATCCCGCAGGCTCTCTCTTTGACGAAGCCAAACTCAAAGACACATCCAAAAATGTCATTTCTCGTATGACAGCAGAGGAAGTGTATACCCTGACCTTGGAATGGGCAGAAGAAAACGATCCCGCTTTTGCCACTTGCCTCAAAGCCAATCCCGAGATTGCCACATCTGCACTCTCCATTGGTCGTGGCGGCAAAAAGCCTCGCAAAGATATTGCGGTATGGTCGGAAGTCAAGGGCTATATGGGCTACCTCTATGATGAATTTTTCGTCTTTGAAGAATTCCCTCTACACTACTCCAAAGAGGATGCCAAAAAAGCCATGTTGGCATTTGCCGACATCTACAGCGAAGCGTATGACAACAGCGCATGGTTTGAAAAAGTCAAGACCGTCGCAGAGGGCTTGGGATACACCACAGACATGAAAGCCTACAAATCAAACCCCGACAGTTTCCCCGGAAGTGTGGCAGATGTGAGCACATTCCTGCGCTATGCCATCACGGGCAAACTCAATTCACCCGACCTTTGCGAATTGATGAAAATTTTAGGCAAGGAAAAATCCTTGTCCCGCTTGGCGCGCGCGGCTGCGCAATTCCCCAACTAAGTTTGCCCTTACGGGCAAGTGAAGTTATCTTCGATAGTGAAGTTCACTAAGTGAGTGAAGTTTGCACCACGAGTGGTGCAAGTGAAAAGTTAGTTTCAGGCAAGCTTAACTTCACTTTGCGAGCATAGCGAGCAGAACTTCACTTTTGCAAAGCAAAAAAGACAGAGCAAGAATAGAAGGTTTTTATCCTTTTATCCTTGCTCTTTTTTGCGGGAGGATGATATCCTCCCCTACGATGATATAATTATTTGATATTTTTTTGCGGGGCGTCGAGGACGTCGCCC
>JAGBWH010000057.1 GCA_017629925.1 Clostridia bacterium | reverse complement strand
GTCCATGACTAATCATGGCAATCAATGGCTCAATATGCACCTCTTCCAGCATTTGTGTGCCACCTGCGGCTTGATACATCAGGGGAATAATTCGCCTCACCACAGCAACATGAAGGGCGGCAAGGTCAGATGCATTGGCTTTTGTGGTCACATTGTGTTGGGAGATCCAGTCTTTGGCAGTTTGTTCCACAAAGTCGAGGTCGTCACGAAGATGCTCACACATACTAAAAACTGCCCCATCTAAACCAGGGTTAATTTTGCGCATAGCAGGCAAAATATCGCGGCGAATGTAGTTGCGCGTATAGCGTGTGTCAGCATTGGTGGAATCATCCATAAAGCGAATGCCATCTTCCTCAAGTGCTTTGACGATATCAGCTTTTGAGACAGAGAGAAGTGGACGTAAAACTCTACCTCTTTTTACGGGAATACCGCAAATGCCTCTCAGCCCGCAACCTCTTGCGATGTGGAATAGCACCGTTTCGATGTTGTCGCCGGCATTGTGGGCGGTCACCACATATTCCAGACGTTCATTTTCGTCCAAAATGCGGCGAAAGGCTTGATAGCGAACATCTCGTGCCGTTTCTTCCAAGCCTGTTCCCTTTTGCAATGCCAATTTCGGTACATTTTCCGTTATGATATGCAACCGCACCTTTAATTTCAGGCACAAACTACGGCAAAAGTCCTCGTCGCGCGTGGCTTCGTTGCCTCGAATCATGTGATTGACATGAACGGCTTCAAGCAAAAAATGATACTTTTCCGCCAAACGAGACAAAACCACCAGGAGCATCACAGAATCAGCACCGCCTGAGAGCCCCAGTAAAAGCCCTGTTCCTTTGGGCAAAAAACCATGATCAATTAAGGTTTTTTCGACAGTTGTCAAAATGGTTTGCACATTTTGATTGCTCATTGCGGCTCCTCTGTATTATCAAGCGTTCTGAACTTCGTAAATTGACCAATCCAACCCATTTGTACCGAGCCAACAGAGCCATGACGGTTTTTGGCAATGATGACTTCTGCGGTATTGGCACTTTGAGGATTTTCGTTGCCCTCTTGCTGGGTATTATAGTATTCGCTTCTATATAGGAACATGACAATATCCGCATCCTGCTCAATGGCACCAGAATCGCGCAAGTCGGAAAGCATAGGCTTTTTATCTGTTCTGCCTTCGTTGCCACGAGATAGTTGCGCACAGCAAATAATCGGAACGCCCAAGTCTTTTGCCATAATTTTCAGGTTTCTTGAAATATCGGATACTTCTTGCACACGATTATCTGTTTTCTTATTACTTTGCATAAGCTGCAAATAATCCACCAGCACAAGACCGAGGTTTTTGACTCTGCGAAGTTTGGCTTTCATATCTGCCACGCTAATCGAAGAAGAGTCATCTACATAAATATTGCATCCCGCAAGAGAGCTGGCGGCATCAGCCAATCTCACCCAGTCATCCGGCTTAATTTCGCCAGAACGGAGAGAATAGCTATCTACCATTGCCTCACTTGAAAGCATACGAGTCACAATTTGCTCACATGACATTTCAAGAGAAAATACACAAACGGCTTTGTCTGAAGTTTTGGAAAAGTTGGTGGCAATATTCATGGCAAAACTCGTTTTACCCATACCAGGACGAGCACCAACGATGACCAAATCCCCCGATGCCAATTGCACTAGCACTCTATCAAGACCTGAAAAGCCTGTTTTTACGCCTTCGGGTTCGCCTTTATTTTCGGAGAGGCGAACAATATCTTGATAGACAGTAGAGATAATGTCACGAATGTGTTGAAACTTGGCTGATTGCTTTTTCTCTGCCAAGTCGAAAATCATTTGCTCTGAAGCATCAATGATGTCTTCTGCTTTTCCCTGCTCTGCATATGCCATGGCAGAAATCTCATCCGTTACCCCAATCAAGCGGCGGAGCAATGCCTTATCGTGCACGATAGTGGCATAGTCCCTGACATTGGCGGCTGTGGGTACAATTTCGGCAATTTGGGCAATATACTGAATACCACCCGCTTCGTCTCTTGAACCATTTTCCACCAATTTATTGACTAAGGTAATCGTATCAATGCGACTACTTGCCAAAAACATTTCCTGCATGGCAGAAAAAATGAGTTGATGCTCCTTCATATAGAAATCTTCCGCTGTCAGCATACCTGCGATTGCTTCAAAACATTCTGCAGGTTTGAGCAAAATTGACCCTAAAACAGACTGCTCTGCTTCCACGGATACCGGCAATCGTTTGATAAAATCCGCTTCCATGATGCCTCCAAATTACTTTTGTATAACCGTGACTTTAATCGTACCCACTATATCTTCATATAGTTTCACTTTGATTTCATAGACGCCAATGGCCTTGAGGGGGGCGTCGAGCTGAATTTTGCGCTTATCTATCACACAACCGAGTGCGGCTACTGCCTCTGCGATATCTTTGGCGGTGATGGCACCATACAGTCTACCATCTGCACCAATCGCAGCGGAGATGGTCACATCCAGTTTGCTCAGTTGCTCTGCCGTAGCTTTAGCGGCTTTTCTTTCTTCTTCAATTTTGTGAGCAGCAGATGCGCGTTTGCCCATAAGGTCATTTGTGGCTTTGGCATCCGCCATAATGGCTAATTTTTTAGGAAACAAGAAATTGCGGGCATATCCATCAGATACTTCAATGATTTGGTCTTTTTTGCCTTGACCTTTTACGTCGGCTAACAAGATAACTTTCATACGATTTATATTCTCCTTTGAGTTAGTTGTGAGATTTGGTTTACTCTTCGTCCTCAATACTCTTCAAATATGCAGAAATGGCACGAGTCACGATTTGTTGCGCTTCTTTCATGGTTTTATCCCTGAATTGAGTGCCTGCCATGTCAAAGTGCCCACCGCCACCACAATTTTCCATAATGAGTTGGACATTGATATTACCAGTGGAACGAGCGGATACGGAAATCACATCCCCCAGTCGCACCAAAACGAATGACGCTTCTACGTGCTTGATGGTAAGCAGTTTATCGGATACCTTAGCAGCAATCACACGGTAGGTTTCATCTGTGTCTTTATCGCAACTGCAAATAGCCACTTTGTTTCTATAAATTTCCACATTAGAGAGGAAACGTGCTTCTTTTGTGAAGTCGTCGAGGTCAAAACGGTATAGGTCTATCGCATCAGGAGAGCCTGCGCCCTGCCCTCTCAAATATTGAGCGGCGGCGAAAGTTCTGGGGCCTGTGTTTTTAGAGAATTGCTTGGTATCGAGCACAATACCTGAGAAGAGCAATTCGGCTTCCACTTTATGGAGGGCTTTAACATTGAGACCGAATTCCAAAAATTCCGTGACAAGCTCAGAAGTTGAGGAAGCGGAAGGCTCAATATATGCCAATTTGACATTAGACGCCAATTCTTTGGGCTGAATGTGGTGGTCAACGATGACAATGCCGGGGGCATGATGCACAAGACCAGGCACTTCAAAATGCTCGGAGTTGCTTACGTCCACCACAATAAGCAGTGATTTCGAGCCGAGCAATTCAGCAGCTCTTGCCCCTGTGACAAAGGCGTCTTTATATTCATCCATTTGTCTGGCAAAGGCAATATTGGGAGCGGTGTTTTTATCATCTTTAGAATAGACGATATGATATTTCACACCACACATACGGACGAGTTTTGCCATACCCACGGCGGCACCGACAGAGTCATGGTCGCCCCAGCGGTGGCCCATGATCACGACGTTAGAGGCACGAGAGATTTCTGCACAAAGCTGAGTGGAAAACACACGGGCCTTCACGTTGGTACGTTTATATACCGCTTTGGTACGACCACCAAAGAACTCTACTGCCGTACCATTCTTCACTACGACCTGGTCACCACCTCTTTGCAATGCCATTTCGTGGGCGGCTTCTGCGGCTCTTTCGCGGTCAGCCAGAGATCCGCCAACACGAGCAATACCCATACAGACAGTAATGGAGATACCATCACCTACGTGGGTGCTTCTAATTTCATCGAGCACGGAAAAACGGTCTTCCATGCACGCCATAAGCTGTTTGGTATCGAGCAAGAGCATATATTTATCCGTGTCGTATGCCAGCAAAATGCAGTTGTTTTTCATCGCCCAACGACGAAGTTTGGTGTCAACTTCGAGGAGTGTGTCGTTGACGTTTTCAGTGGCGTATTGCATCGCATCTTGCAGGTTATCAATGGTGATAAAGCCGATTGCCATACGGTCGTCATCGTATGCCTTTTCGGAGGCTCGGAGATCGCTGATGTCTTGCATTTGGACGAAAATGTAGTTTTTCTCCCCCACAGGCACGCGGGTAGAGATGGCTTTATACACCTTGTCTCCCATATTGATGCGACGGTTCGCATCGCTTAAGGGGATAATGGCAGTGATATCATCGCCTTGCACGGGGGGATGGTTAAAGCAAGCGGCAAATGCGTCGTTTTTCCAAACGAGCAGGCCTGTATCGGTGCAAATGAGTGAAGGCAGATACATACTCTGCATCCAATTACCGAGCGTAGATTCCAGTTCCGCACTGAGTGTGAAATCCGGAATGCCTGCGTCTCTTTGAATACGATGTGCCGTCCACCAAGCGATTGTACCTAAATACAGAAGCAATGCGCAACCGGCAGGAATCCAACCGCCAATATTAAACGCTGCATACCATATCACGCAAAGGGCAATCACTCCACAGCCCATTAACATATAAACGGCCATGTCCTTGCCTGTGGCGATACGATTGAGTGCATTTTTGTAATCGTCTGTGTGTTTCATGTCGTATGTACTTGAAAGTACATCCTCCTTTTTTTTTATTGCGATGCTTTTTTTATGTGGTGCATATATTTCACCGATCAAAAAGCAATATTTATCTAATTATATATCATTATAACACATCTTAACTTAAAAGTAAATATAAAAGTTGCACAATATATATATTTTTATTTTGCTGAAGATAAGGTTTTTGTTCTATCGAAATAAAAGACTTGAAAAATCCCACAAAAAGGTGTATGATATACATGTGTATTATGCAAATTTTCAAAAGGAGGAGGAAAATATGCCGGCTATCTTGCCAGAGGACAGCGTTCGCAAGTTAAAAGGCGTTGGCCCTAAAAAAGGCGAAGCTCTGCAAAAATTAGGTATTTCTACCATTCGCGATCTGCTCTATCATTTTCCTCGCACCTATGAAGACAGAGGCCACATCAAAACATTAAAAGAAGGCATTGATGGTATTTGTGCCGCTTATGTTTTGCGCGTGGTCACTCAACCGAGAGTAGCACGCCTGCGCGGTGGTATGCACTTAACCACCTTCAGAGCAGCGGATGAAAGCGGCTCGGTTGAAGTTGTATTTTTTAATCAAGATTATATTAGCCAACAAATCACACTTGGCGAAACCTATCGGTTTTGGGGGAGAGTTCACTCCAAAAAAAATCGCTGGCAAATCTCCTCTCCCTCTTTTGAACACATCACCCCTGATGTTGTGCTCCCCGATCTTGTTCCCCGTTATCGTCTGTGTGAAGGTTTGTCTCAAAAAGTATTATCCACCTTAATCGAGGAAGCTGTTCATGCGGTGTTGCCTTCACTGGTCGACATACTCCCTGAGGATATACGCCAAGCCGAGCATCTCCCTACCCTTTCGTGGGCGATGAAAACCATTCATTTCCCAAGAGATGCACAGTCTCTGCAAATGGCGTTAGAAAAAGTCATGTTTGATGAGCTGTTTTGCATGGGCATTGGCATTTCTCTTTCAAAAAGCGAACACGCTAAATTGACAGCACAAAGATGTGAAAGAGTGGATATGACGCCGTTCTATCAAAAAATCCCCTTCTCGCTGACCGGAGCACAAAAGCGCACCATTGAAGAAATCACCTCCGACATGACCACAAGTCAGGACGATGGTGCCACCGTGCCCATGCGCCGTATTTTAATCGGTGACGTAGGCTCCGGCAAAACGGTTTGTGCGGCGGCTGCGGCTTATCTCACAGCAAAAAATGGTCTGCAAACCGCTATCATGGTTCCCACGAGCATTTTAGCCAACCAGCACTACGAAGAACTCTCTCCGCTTCTCACTTCACTTGGATTTCGTGTGGTGTTGCTCACAGGGCAAACCAGCGCCGCAGAAAAAAGAAAAATCTATTCGGATTTGCGCGGCGAGGGTGAGCATATCGACGTCATTATTGGCACTCATGCGCTACTTCAAAAAGGCGTGACCTTTGAAAAGCCCGGTCTTATGATTACAGATGAGCAACACAGATTTGGTGTCATGCAAAGAGCAGAACTGCAAGAAAAGTCAAGAATGACGCACTTGCTTGTCATGAGTGCAACCCCTATTCCTCGTACACTTGCACTCGCCATTTATGGTGACTTGTCTGTGTCAAAACTCGATGAGATGCCCCCAGGCAGACAAAGAGTAGACACATATGTGGTGGACAGCAGTTTCAAAACACGCCTACACGCCTTTATGCGAAAGCAATTTGAAGCGGGTGGACAAGTGTATGTTGTCTGTCCCTCTATTGGTCTTAAAAACACAGAAACCGACCAAACCGAAGAATTTGAAGAAGTTTATCTTGAAGACATCTTAAGCTCTGCGCAAGAGCGTTCACCGCTAAAAGATGCCATATCCTATGCAAAAAACTTGGCAGAAGATATTTTCCCGGAATTCAAAGTCGCTTTGCTCCATGGGCAAATGAAGAGTCAAGAAAAAGACTATGTCATGGCGGAGTTTAGCCAAGGCAAAATTGACATCCTCGTTTCCACCACGGTCATTGAAGTAGGTGTGAATGTTCCCAATGCCACACTCATGATTGTAGAGAATGCAGAGCGATTCGGGCTATCACAACTTCACCAATTAAGAGGTCGCGTGGGCAGAGGTCGTCGCAAATCCTATTGCGTCTTGGTTTCAGATTGCAAGGGCGAGAATGCAATAGCAAGATTGTCCACAATGAAACAATGCTACGACGGCTATCAAATTGCCGAAAAAGATTTGGAGCTACGAGGCCCCGGCGACTTCTTTGCCTCCCTTGGAGACAATGCTGTCAGACAAAGCGGAGGGCTTTCCCTGACGCTTGCGCGTTGTTGCAGCGACGCCAATCTTTTATCACAAGCCTTTGCCGCGGGACATTTATTGCTTCTAAAAGACCCCTACCTTTCCCTGCCCGAACATCAAGCGTTGGCACGGGAAGTGGCACGAGTATTTACGCTTGAGTCAACTACAATTTCTTAAAAATATACGTTGAGGTATCCTATGAATCAACCATTAGCAGATAGAATTCGTCCGCAGAATTTGGATGAAGTGGCAGGTCAGCATCATCTGGTAGGCGCAAATGGCGTGCTTCGCAAAATGCTGGAAAACGGCAGAATTCCCAATATGATTTTCTATGGCCCTCCCGGAACGGGAAAAACCACCGTTGCCAATATTATTGCAAAAAAATCCGCAATGACACTCTATAAATTTAACGCCACAACCGCTACTCTTGCCGATATCAAAGAGGCCATCTCCGACACAGACAGTATGTTTGGGCGTGGGGGTATTCTTATTTATTTGGACGAAATCCAATATTTTAATAAGAAACAGCAACAATCCCTTCTCTCCTATATGGAAGACGGCAGAGTAACGCTGATTGCCTCCACCACAGAAAACCCATATATGTATATTTATCAAGCGATTTTGTCACGCTCTTCTGTGTTTGCCTTTGAGCCTGTAAAGCCTGAAGATGGGATAAAACAACTCAGGCGCGCGATGACGGTTTTGAACCAAGAATTCAGCCAAGAAGTGACCGTCGATGACCAACTGCTGATCGACATCATGCGCCGTTGCGGTGGGGATGTTCGACAAGCCATTGGCGTGCTGGAGCAAGTGTATTTTGTTTGCCAAGGCGAGATTACAGAAAAAGAGGTAGAGCAATTTGTGCCCACACTCAGCGGCGCATTTGACAAAGATGGCACCGCCCATTATGACCTGCTCTCTTGCCTGCAAAAATCCATTCGTGGCTCTGACCCTGATGCGGCGATTTTTTATCTTGCCAAATTGCTTGCGGGAGGAGATATTCTCTCTCCATGCAGACGTCTGCAAGTGATCGCCTCAGAGGATGTGGGGCTTGCATGGCCTATGGCGGCTGTACTCACACGCGCTTGTGTGGAAAGTGCAAAAGATTTAGGATTGCCCGAGGCGGCTATTCCCTTGGCAAATGCCACCATTTCCCTTGCCACCGCACCAAAGTCCAATGCTTCATACATGGCTTATGCTTCTGCCAAAGCCGATATCGATGCCGGAAAGGGTACGGATATTCCACATCACCTACGCGCCCCTTTGTTCCAAGGCTATACTTATCCTCATGATTTCCCCCACCACTATTGCCCTCAACAATATCTGCCCGATGATGTCAAAGACAAGCACTATTATCAGTTTGGTGATAATAAAACCGAGCAAACTGCGCTTGCCTACTATCAAATGATTCGTTCCGCGTTCAAAAAATAACGCTATGCATCTTATCAAAAACAGACCGCTCTGCCTTTTGGGGTTGTTTGTGCTGGCAAGCACGGTTGCCGTGGCGTTTTTGCAGGTTTGGATGTGCCTTGCGGTACTTGGATTGTCGCTTTTGGTAGTATTTGTCTTTACATACAGAAAAGACCGAAAAATGACATTGCTTTGCCTTGCCTTTGCGATGATTTTTGCTTTGAGTTTGCTACTACAATTCTTCTTTTTTGAGTTGCCAAAACAAAACATAAACCGCC
Source organism: Clostridia bacterium (assembly GCA_017629925.1). Taxonomy (GTDB): domain Bacteria; phylum Bacillota; class Clostridia; order Oscillospirales; family CAG-272; genus UBA1740. Next base: position 617 of record JAGBWH010000057.1, on the reverse strand, counting down.
TCTCCGACACACCGCATACCCTAAGCGGAAAAGTGGTGGAGACATACAGCACGGGGCAAGCGACCCGCTATACGATAAAACTCCAAACCATTGATGGTGAAAAGGTGCATTATAAAGCCAAAGCCACACAGTTTTCGTCCTCTGCAATTGAGGTGGGAGATGTCATCTCTTTTAGTGGCTATATACGCTCTATGAGTGTCAGCGACGAAAATGATATCTATGATTTGGCTGATGGGGCTGTGGCAGAAGTCACACCATTAGGGGAAATGAAGGTGCTAAAAACCACCTTTTCACTTTCCTATCACTTGGCAAAATTTCGCCAAATCCTTGCTCTCAAAATGAGCGAAATGTATCCAAAAGAAAGCGGTCATTTATTTAATGCTTTACTACTGGGCGAAAAAGGGGAATTGCCAGGGCATATCACCGCGGAGTTTCGCCGTGCGGGCATCAGCCATCTGCTTGCCATCAGCGGACTTCATCTTATGGTGCTAACCGCCTTTTTGCGCCGTATTTTCTCAAAACTACGCTTGGGACTTCATTTTTCCAACCTATTTTGCTGCTTGTTTGTTGGCTTTTATTGTGTAATGACAGGTGCAAGCATCAGTATTTTGAGAGCC
>JAGBWH010000056.1 GCA_017629925.1 Clostridia bacterium | reverse complement strand
TCGTACTCACGGGGCATGGTATTGACGGTGAGATATACCTTGACATCGCGGTCGTGGGCGTATTTTACCCCGTCTTTTAACTGCTCTAATGTGAAATTGCCTGCACCTGCGCGCATACCAAATTGACCGCCTGCCAAATAGACGGCATCAGCGCCGAAACGAATGGCGGCTTCCAGTTTTTCAGGGTTGCCTGCAGGAGATAAAATTTCAGGTATCATTTTGTTTTTCCTCTTTTTTCTTTTGGAATGGCTAAAAGATTGATTTCCCATGCGGGTAGACACGGTGGTCTACGTAAATAAAAATCGTAATCAGGGCAAAGTTTCGCCAAAAGCAAAGGGAGACGATAAAGGTCCTCTGCTCTATGGTAAAGAGAGAGTAACACCGCCGGACGATGCGTCAAAAGCAGTTGTTTGGCTCCCAATAGCGCCTCATACTCTGCCCCCTCTACGTCAAATTTGACGTAGTCAACAGCAAAGGGGATATCGAGACGGTCAAGCATGACGGTCTTTACCTCTACCGTCTTGCCTTGCCGTTTGGCAGAAGAGCCACGGTTGCCTTTACCGGAAAAGGACAGGGTAGTCTCGCATGACCACACCGCCCCTTCAACGAGGTGAATTTCGGTGGAAGTCTCTCCCGCCGCATAAGTGGAAAGTCGGCGGAACGTATGGGGATCAGGCTCAATGGCGTAAATGTGTTTGAGGTGGGGCGCATGGGGCAGAAGGGCGCGAACAGTATCGCCTGTATATGCGCCCGCATCTATGGCGCACATAAAGTCTTTTGCGCCTAAAATATCAAAGATAATCTGTGGATCGTCTGCACAGGAAAGAAGGGTATCAAGGTCGCCTGTGAGTTTTCCAAGCACAATGGCAGAGAACACTTCTTTTGAGCGTGTGTCGGAAAAGAGCGCCTGCGCCTGTGCGAGTTCTGCTTTGTGCAAAGTGAAAAATGCATGGTCAAAATAGGTGTCTCCATACGCGGGCATATCAGGCACATAGAGGGTGTGACGCTTTGCGATGGCCGAAATATGCGAAATAACTTCGGGCAGATGCGTGGCGAAAGAGACAAGCACCACAAAATCGCCATACAGTTCTTCGGCTCTTTTTAGCGTCAATACTTCCCTTCCGTGGAAGGTTTGACCACGGACGAACTCATCGCTTGCAAACACATCCGCATAAGGAATGCCTAAATGTTCCAGCCTTGAAATGAGTTTGTCAGCACCGTCGCCCATGCCGTAAATGAGTTTGGGGCGAGCGTCTTGTGCGATCATGTGCCACAGGTCATGTGGGGGAGAATTTTGCCAAAACACCTTTCTTTTCCTTTCTTGCTTGCATTTTGCTCTTCTCTGTGCTATACTGAATAAAAAACCGCAGGAGAGATGATAATGGATTGCATTTTTTGTAAAATAGTGGCAGGCGAGATTCCCTCAAAACCTGTCTATGAAGACGAATGGGTGTATGCCTTCTATGACATTGCCCCTCAAGCCCCTACCCATGTGTTGGTCATTCCCCGCACACATATCGCATCTGCCAACGATGTGACCGAAGAGAATGCAGAACTTTTGGCTCATATTTTTGCTGCCATTCCTAAAATTGCACAATTATGCGGACTTGAAAATGGCTATCGCGTGATTACCAATGTGGGCGAGGATGGTTGCCAAAGCGTTCGTCATCTGCATTTTCATGTACTGGGTGGTAAAAAATTGCCTGAAACGATGGTGTAAATCCATACCAAAGGTCAGCTACATCATAAGGGGCATTTCCCTGCCTCATTTGTTGATATGAAAAATGCCGCTGTCAAACAGCGGCGCTTTTTCATTTGGTGATTTTTTCTTTCACCTTTGCATCTTTACCCACTTTATCGCGCAGATAGTAGAGTTTTGCACGACGGACAGAACCGCGGCGGATGATGTCTACTTTCTCAACGTTGGGGGAATGCAGGGGGAAGGTCTTTTCTACGCCTACGCCGTAAGAAATACGACGGAGAGTAAAGGTTGCAGAAATGCCGCCACCATGTTTTGCAATCACGGTGCCTTCAAACATTTGCACTCTTTCACGGTTGCCTTCCTTAATTCTGTTGTGAACACGGATCGTGTCACCAATGTTGAAAACAGGAACTTCTGTTTTCAATTGCTCGCTTACAAAAGCCTCAATTTTATTCATTTTTGGCTCCTCCTTATTCTCGAACATTCATACGGAGCATTCGTAGAGGACTGTTCTACATTCAATTATGCCACAGCACAACACAGGAATTATAACACATATTTTCCTAAAAAACAAGTCTTTTTTTAATTTTTTTTAGAATTTTATTTTTTTGTTTGATTAGTATTGCGTTTGCCTTTGATTTTTGTTATACTATAATCTGTATAACTATAATATTAGGTGTATCATATGAAATATCTAATCGTTGTTTTTGACGGCATGGCAGACGTTCCCCTGCCCGCGCTGGGTGGAAAAACGCCAATGATGGTGGCAAAAACCCCTACATTAGACAAACTTTGCCCTACCGCAGAGGTGGGGATGGTGCTCAATGTCCCACAGGGAATGGTGCCTGAAAGTGACACGGCAAACCTCTCGATTTTATCCTACTCCCCTCTCCTCTATTCAAAAGGGCGTTCGCCTTTGGAGGCGGTAAGTATGGGGCTGGAGATGAAAGATAGTGATGTGGCGTATCGTGCCAACCTCGTTACCCTATCGGAGGGAGAGACATACGAAAACCGCATCATGCTTGACCACTCGGCTGACGAAATATCCACCGAGGAGGGGCGCGCCCTCATAGCCTATCTAAACGAACATATAGGGGACAAAGCAAAACGCTTTTTTGGCGGTATCAGTTACCGTCATTGCCTACTATGGGATGGCGGGGATGAGACAGTTCCCTTTGCTCGTCCTCATGATATCATTGGCAGGGAAATTGACGCCTATTTGCCCAAAGGTGAGAAGGGCGCACCTTTCCTTCTAATGATGAAAGAAAGTGCCGCTTTGCTTCAAAATCACCCCATTAATCTGGCGCGTGTGGCAGAGGGGAAAAAACCTGCCAATTCTCTTTGGTTTTGGAGCCCGGGCAAAAAGCCTGCGCTCCCCTCTTTCAAAGAAAAATGGGGCATTCGTGCAGCGGTGATTTCTGCTGTGGACTTGATTCGTGGGATTGGATTGTGTGCGAACATGGACGTCCTCTATGTAGAAGGGGCAACGGGTACGCTTGACACCAACTACCAAGGCAAAGCCAATGCCGCTATTAGTGCCTTTGAAGATGGTGCGGATTTGGTATTCATTCATGTGGAAGGGCCAGATGAATGCAGCCACAGAGGTGAGATGCAAAACAAAATCACCGCCATATCTAACATTGACCAATACATTTTAGCACCTGTCTTTGATTATCTATCGCAAAACGGAGAGGATTTCCGCATTTTGGCATTGCCCGACCATCCCACCTCCACCCTGACGCGCACCCATTGCCCTGATGCTGTGCCTTATCTCCTTTGGCATTCAGATAAAGTGTGTGCAGGTATCGCGTCATTTTGCGAGGAAACCGCCAAAGCCACCGATATTTATCTGCCGTCCGGCACGGTGCTCATGGAAAAACTCTTATCTACTCGAGGTGTATGATGAAAACGAAACTCATGCTATTTTTTAAGAAGATTATCCCCAAATCCGGCAGAGCTTTCCGCGGATTTGTTTCGGGGCTGTATGAATTTGTCGAGCTTTTGGCGTTTACGGTGCTTGCCATATTCTTGCTGACGACGTTGGTGTTCCGTCATACCGTGGTATGGGGGGATTCCATGAACAATACGCTGCAAACGGGTGAGCATTTGCTCATTAGCAATTTGTTTTATACCCCACAAAATGGGGATGTCATCGTCATTGATGATGATAATGTCTATGATAAGGTGCTCATCAAGCGTGTCATTGCTGTGGGCGGTCAAAGCGTAAAGGTGACAAACGAAGGTGTTTTCGTTGATGGTGAGCAACTCAACGAAGAAGAATACGCCTTGTTTCTTCATCCCCTGCCCCCCAGTTATTATTTTGAAGATACCGTACCCGAAGGGCATCTCTTTGTGATGGGAGACAATCGTTGCAATTCCTTTGACTCTATGGATTTTGGCTATCAATTCGTAGACGAGAGAGCCGTGCTTGGTAAGGCGGTCATTCGTCTGTATCCTTTTTCCATTTTCGTAGACGGTATTCCTCACCCTAAAAAGTAAAGGAGAATAAAATGCCCTCACAAACCATTCAATGGTTCCCGGGCCATATGGCCAAAACCAGACGGCAAATGGCTGAATATTTGCCTGAGGTGGATATTGTTTTGGAACTTTTAGATGCACGCATCCCCCTCTCCTCTCGCAATCCCGATATCAAAGATATGCTACAAAACAAGCCCTCTCTCATTTTGCTCAATAAATCCTCTTTGGCTGATCAAGCCAGCACCGCTAAATGGGTAAAGCATTTTGCAAAAGAAGGCATTATGTGCCTCGCCATTGATTGCATGACGGGAGATGGACTGGATAGAATTTTCCCTGTAGTATGTGATATTTTGGCAGAAAAATTAGAGCGCTACCGCCAAAAAGGTATGGCAGGTCGACGCCTGAAAGCCATGGTAGTGGGTATTCCCAATGTGGGAAAATCTTCGCTTATCAATCGCCTGAGCGGTGCAAAAAAGGCGAAAGTGGAAGATAGGCCCGGTGTGACGGTGGCTCGTCAATGGATTTCTACCTCCATAGGCCTTGATTTGTTGGATATGCCCGGTGTGCTTTGGCCTCGCTTCGAAAATCAAATCGTGGGGCAAAATTTAGCCATGACAGGTGCTATTCGTGATCGCATTCTCGATGTGGAAGAATTGGCTGTTTTGCTGGTTGGCAGATTGCGCGAATGTGCGCCTGCCCTTTTATGCGAGCGATACAAATTAAGCGAGAGTGACCTCACCAATACCGATGATTATGACCTCTTTATTTTAATCGGTAAAAAACGGGGTTTTCTGGTGCGAGGCGGCGAGATCAACGAACTGCGCACGGCAGAAATGCTCCTCGATGAATTCAGAGGTGCCGCCATTGGCCGTATCACATTAGAACTGCCCACAGAGTAAGGAATGATAAAATGCCAAGTTATGAATTAGAAAAATACTACCACGAGCAAGGATTTGCTGTGGTATGTGGCGTGGACGAAGCCGGAAGAGGCCCGCTTTCCGGCCCTGTATTTGCCGCTGCGGTGATTTTGCCCGATGGGCTGTATATTGAAGGGCTGAATGACTCTAAAAAGATCTCTCCCAAAAAAAGAGAAAAACTCTTTGATGAAATTTGCCAAAACGCCATCGCCTATGGCATTGCCTCCGCTTCTGTTGAAGAGATTGACAGCATCAATATTTTAGAGGCTTCCCTTTTGGCGATGAGACGTGCGATTGAGATGCTGGAGCCAAAAGCCGATTTTGCCTTGATTGACGGCAACTGCGAAAAATCATTCACTTTGCCTGTGAAAGCGGTGGTAAAAGGCGATGCTACGAGCTTTTCGATTGCCGCCGCCAGCATTTTGGCAAAAGTGAGCCGTGATAGACTATGTTTGGAACACGATCAAATGTATCCCCAATATGGATTTGCCAAGCATAAAGGATATGGCACAAAGGCGCACATGGATGCCATTCGCACCTATGGCCCTTGCCCGCTGCACCGCAAATCTTTCCTTGGGTTTTTAGAGAAATGACCTCCTCTATTGGGGTAAGATGGCGAGCGTTTACCTCTCGGTTTTATCGTGTGCCGTGTGTGCTGTCCTGTCTTGCCACGACAAAAGAAATTGGTCAATTTGGAGAATCACACGCCACGCTGTACCTACGCCAAAAAGGATACCGCATTCGCGGTCGAAATAGTAAAATGTTTGGTCATGAACTGGATATTGTGGCAGAAATAGGGCGAGAGTTTGTGTTTTGCGAAGTGAAAACCCGCTCCTCTGACGCCGAAAAAGTGAAAAAATACGGACGACCTGCCGATGCCATAGACAAAGCGCAGAGAAATCATATTCGCCATGCCGCTGCCGCGTATTTGGCGGAAAAAGGCAGAAAAAAGCATATGCACGCTCGTTTTGACGTGATAGAAGTGTATATAACCCCCACACAAAATGGATACGTGGTAGAGCGAATTTGCCATATCGAGGATGCTTTTCGCCATTGATACCCCGTTTCCCTACATAAAATGGAGGTATGCGCATGAAACTCACTGACCTGCATTGCGACACTCTATATCGCATGGCAAAGGAAAACCTGACCATCGACGACCACTCGCTTCATATTCATCGGCGTACCATTGACGCCTTTGATGATGTATGGCAAGTATTTGCCCTATGGAGTGACCGCAGAGTGGACGACCATACGGCGTGGGTAGAGCTAAAAGAAAGATATGCGCTTCTAAAAAGCCTATCCCTTCCCTCTCATTTGACACCTCTGCTCGCGGTGGAAGATGCCCGTTTGCTCGAAGGTGACCTCACAAGGCTATGCGAACTCAAAGCCATGGGATTTTTGATGCTTGGCTTTTTTTGGAGTGGCGAGAATCAACTCGGCACTGCCCACGATTGCCCCCATCGCGGTGGGTTAACTTCCTTTGGATATCAGGTGCTCCAAAACTGCTTTTCGCTTGGTATATGCCCTGATATATCCCATGCTTCGTTTGACTCGGCAGAAGATATGATACGGCTGGCAGAAGCCCAAAAGATGCCACTTTGTGCCTCTCATTCTGCTTTTTTCGGGGTGCATCCTCACACCCGCAATATCACCGACGAACACGCCAAACGAGTGGCGCAACTCGGGGGTGCTGTGGGGCTATGCTTTGTTCCCGCTCACTTAGGGGGTAAGGGACTTGAGAAAGTGGCTTCTCACATTCGCCATGGGGTTTCACT
>JAGBWH010000055.1 GCA_017629925.1 Clostridia bacterium | reverse complement strand
TAATTTATAGCAAAAAACATTCAATAAAACATAAACCAAAACGCAAATAATCAAATAAATCATATTGCCCTCCTATGCGTTTTTCATACTATCTTCCATCAGCTTTTTGTATTGGTCTGTGTGACCAGTTGCAGCATCTTGCAGAAAATGTACGGGTGTGCGACCTTGCGCTCCGTTCTCAACGAAAACGGCATATTCCACATTTGTGCCGATGTAAACACCGCTTCCCTTTTTGCCTTCAGCCGTTCCGTCATAGGTGTAGGTTTCTCTTTCCTTGCCGCCCTTGTTCGCCTTGTAGGACTTGACATGGGGTTCTTCACCAGCCAATGCGTAAGTGATACTGTTTCTCAATCGACCAGTATCAACAGCACCAGCCGATGTGATTTTCTTTTTTGCGTGACCCTCTGCCGTCATCCCAATGGCTTCATTTCCTCGCTTGATTGCCGCTTCCAATGCACTCAACACTTCTTCGGTATTATCACGATATTCAATGTTTTTTGCCATCACAAAACCTCATCCGTGTTGTCTTTGTATGTGTAACTCATTTGTCAACCTCTGCGATGTGATCTAAAATGGAAAGTGTTTCTTTGTCGTTTGCGATCCTAAAAGCTGTGTCCGACACGATCAAAAATGTAGGAAAACCGATATATGCTTGCTTGTTTTCCATAATCATTTCATACACTCTGTACTTTTTCCAATCACACCGATATTTTACCGATTTATACCCGTGCTTTTCTGCAAATTTTAGAAGGGCATCCAATCGTCCAGATCGTCTGTCGGTTTCCATACCTTTGCCCCCTCTTCCAAAATATCCTTTGTAACATCTTCACGGAAAGCCAAATTGTCAACACGCAACAGTTTTGGAGGATCAGACCGTCCGCTTCTGTCCGTGTAACTCATACGACCCATCAAATCATCAAGCGACCAATCCTTGTCGTATATTTTGCCCGTTTGTGGATCATAAAGCCGCAGACCTCCGCGGCTATCTCTATCTATGCTTATAATATGACCACCAGAGGCATTGCGCCAATTAAACTGCAGGGTATATCTTTCGCCATACTTAACGCTGTCTTCCAAAAATGCCCTGTAACTCTTTTTGTTGTATGTCCGCTTGTAATCCCACGGAACAAAATCGGGTACATCTCCCGTTTTCGGGTCAACCCACGCAATACGGGGATTTTGCGAAAGCATTTCTGCGGTTTTGTTTTTTGTGTAGCTTTTTGCGCTGACATTGTAACCCCTGCGCCGCGCCTCATTTGCGACAACACAGCTTTGGCAGTTTTGAGCCGTACCAGTACCCTTTCTGTATTTCGGGTTGCCTGCCTGCCCGTCAGCGTCTTCAAAAGACATTGCATCTCCACGGGTAACACCGTTAATATCTTTCGGGTTCATAGCGTACTTATCGCCATTCAGCGCAGTACCCTCACCCTCCACAGCCTTTTGCACTTGCGCCTTTTTGAAGCCGTTGACTTGGGCTACAAGGGTACAGCGACAATTATAAACCTCTTCGGGTCTGCCACTTGGGTCGCCTGGGTACATTAAGCCATTTTCAAATTTTTTATCTTGGTCAACAATGGCACCATCAAGCATTGCGTGTGAGTGTCGTGTCCTGCCGTCATTCGTGGCAAGCCATTCTTTTTGCAGAATGATACCGTCAGCTTCTGCCCGTGCATAACTGTCCTGTCTGCCCTTGTTTTCTGTACCAGTAACAAGTGTCCGTGCAGATCGTATCGCTTGCG
>JAGBWH010000054.1 GCA_017629925.1 Clostridia bacterium | reverse complement strand
TTACATTTTATTCATATTTTGACTGTATAATCGTATTGTAGTGAGAGATGGGTTAGCAAACGGTTTTCTTCCTTATTATATATATAAGAGAAATTCGCTCATAAAAAACCCAACTCATGGAAAGGAACCCCCATGAAACGATACCTGTATTTTGAAATACTCCTTCCGATTGTAGCGGCTTTGTTTACCATTACCATTACAACATTACGTGTCCTTGCCTTTCTGTTTGATTATGATGTAGCGGCGGGGTATTTTTCTCTTGGTAGCCAAACCTTCCGTGCGGCAAACATTTTGTCGATCGTTTATCTCGTTGCCTGCTTTGTGGTGGTCATGATTTTCTGTCACAGAAGACTCATCCCCTCAAAAGATACCCTCTTCTCTCGTATTTTAGCGTTGGGATTGGGTGTGGGGTTGGTGCTCTTTATTGCCTCTCAGATTTCAAGCGGTTTTCCCGATGGGAGAATGGGCGTTTGCCTGCTCATTTCTGTGATTTTTGCAACAGGCGGTTTGCTGTTTTGCATTTTAACGTTCATACCCATGCCTTGGGTTGATCCTGCACGCGCGCTGAGTGCCTTGTCTCTGGTGGGCGCGAGTATTTTTTACGCTATGTCTCGTTATTTTAATCCAGCTCTCCCCATCAATAGCGATATCAAGAATATCTATATTTTCGCTTCTTTGGGCGCTATGCTCTTTTTCCTTTCCGAAGCGAAACGTGTGCTCGGCAAACCAATCAGTTATTCCTCGCGCTTTTTTAACCTCAGTTGCTTTATGTTCAGTATCAGCGCCGGCGTGCCTGAACTGGTAGATGCCATTGTAAGCAATGACGCCCCCATTCAAAACTACACCCATGCATTACTTCAATTGCTGATTGGCGCTTATGCTTTTGCACGTTTGCTTGCCTCTCGTATACCTGTTGCGGCTGATGCAGAACCGATTGGCACTATGGAAGAAGCCGCACAAGTGCCACAAGCAGAAGCGATTGTTGAGCTGGAGGCGCAAGCAGAGGACGCGCAAGACGAATAATTTTTCTTCCTTTTATTATATATACCGTAATATATGTATGCATTTGGTTTGCGAAAGCACGTATTCACCAAATGTCTGCATATGTGGGGTTCCCCCACCTAATTTTGCAATTTTGTGGGGGTTTTCTTTATTTTTTGATATTTTGATTTGTTTTTTCGTTGCTTTTATCTTAAAAATACAGACAAACAGAAAGGATATTTTCGCTTAACAGCGAAAATTGATCAGTATGCGAAATATTTTAGTCGTAGACGGCAACAGCATCATCAATCGCGCATTTTACGGGTTGCGACTGCTTCAAACCGCACAAGGAAAATACACCAATGCGATATACGGCATGGTGAATATGATTTCAAGGCAAATAGAAAGTCTAAACCCCACTTATGCGGCGGTGGCATTTGATGTGAAAGCTCCTACGTTTCGTCACCAAATGTTTGATGCCTACAAAGCCGGTCGTCGCCCCACGCCTCCTGAACTTTTGTCACAGTTTCCCGATGCAAAGGATTGCCTTCGCGCCATGGGGATTCACGTGCTTGAACTGCCAGGCTGGGAAGCGGATGACCTGCAAGGGACTGTGGCATCCATGACAAAAACCAACGAAAACACACACGCTTATATTTTAACAGGTGACAGAGACCTGCTCCAACTCATTGACGAAAACATCACCGTTTTGCTTGCAGGCAATCATGAAACGACGGCCTATGACAAAGAACGGTTTTTTGAGAAATACGGCATTTTGCCCTCCCAATATGTGGATGCGAAAGCGCTCATGGGTGACTCATCTGATAATATTCCCGGTGTGCCCGGTATTGGGGAAAAAACTGCTATGAAACTCATCTCTTTGTGTGGATCACTTGATGGGGTATACGATGCGCTCGAACACAAAGACACACGCACCCCCGAAGTGGCGAAAGCATTGACAGACAGTGTGGCAAGAAAACTCACAGAAGGCAAAGACAGCGCCTATTTGTCTCAAAAACTTGCGCGCATTTGCACCGATGCCCCCATGAGCGAAACACTATCTGAACTGACCTATGAGGGTGTGCACAATGACCAACTCTATCGGCTGTTCGTCTCGCTTGAATTCCATGGTTTTTTGACCAAGTTTAAGCTTACACCTCCTGCCGCAAAAGCAGATGATAGCGCAGCATGGGACACTTTCACTGATGATGATTTATTTGAGGATGCCGAGCCGAGCGCCCCTGTCTCCCCCACCACCGAAAAAAGCTTTATTCTCACCGAAGAAGAGATTTCCGCCATCCCCCAAACGATATATACCGACATCAATGCCCTCTGTGCGATACTCCCTGATGCTTTTGCCATATCATATAGTGACACAGAAATCCATTTTTATGCAGAAAGCATCGGAGAATGTACACTATTATTTGCAAATGGGCAATTACCCCCCAGCATTTTCAAAAACAAAGAGATTATCTGCTATGATAGCAAAGCATTGTGGCACACCTTAAGTGAAAGCGGAATTACCCTCAAAATGCCCCCTAAAGACGTGATGCTCGAGGGGTATTTATGGCGTGGCGGTGATGGTCAAATCAAAGTGGAGAGTTTGTGTTTGGCTTTGCTTCGCTGTCAAAGCGAATTGTTTGCCGACAAACCCGCAGCATTACTTTGGCATCTCAATCTTGCCCTCACCCAAAAGTTAAAAGAAGAGGGTATGTATGCCCTGCTGACGGATATTGAACTTCCCCTTGCCATAGTTTTGGCGGAGATGGAAAAGCAAGGCTTTAAGCTCGACCGCGCGGGTATGATCTCATACGGCGAGGAGCTTTCTCAAATGGCGGAGGGTTTAACTGAGCGTATTTACGCCGCTGCAGGTCATCCCTTCAATATTCAATCGCCCAAGCAACTGGGGCAAGTTCTCTTTGAAGAATTGGGACTCCCTGCAAAAAAGAAAACCAAAAGTGGATTTTCTACCGATGCCGAGACACTTGAAAAGTTAAAAGATAGCCACGCGATCGTGGCAGACATTTTGGAATACAGACAAGTGACAAAACTACTTTCCACCTATGCAGTGGGGCTTGTCTCTGCGGCTGACAAAAACGATCGTATTCATACTGATTTCAAGCAAGCGCACACCGCCACGGGCAGACTTTCTTCCGCTGAACCGAATTTGCAAAACATTCCCGTGCGCACAAAAATGGGCGAACGTATGCGCGAATTTTTTATCACAGAGCCAAATTGGGTACTGCTTGACGCCGACTATTCCCAAATCGAACTAAGACTACTCGCGCACCTCTCAGGCGATGAAGCCATGCTTGAGGCTTTCCGTCAAGGCATAGATATTCACGCCAGCACCGCCTCAACCGTCTTTGGCGTTCCCCTCCAGCAAGTGACGGGTGAACTGCGCAAACGTGCCAAAGCCATCAATTTTGGTATCGTCTACGGCATGGGCGCGTACTCACTCTCTGAGGATTTGCAAATTCCTCCCAAGCAAGCTAAGGAATACATCGACAGTTATATGGCGTCTTATCCCAAAATCGCTCACTATTTAGAGAATACGATTGCCGAGGCAACGGAAAATGGATACACCACGACTCTCCTTGGCAGACGGCGGTATATCCCTCAATTAAAATCCACAAAAGCCGTGGAAAAAGCGTTAGGGAGAAGGCTCGCCATGAACAGCCCCATCCAAGGCACTGCCGCAGACATTATGAAACTGGCCATGATTTGTGTAGATAAACGTCTCAAAGCCGATGTACCGTCTGCACATTTGGTGATGCAAGTGCATGACGAATTGATTGTGGAAGTGCCACAAGAAGAGAGCGAGAAAGCCGCACGCCTACTCAGCGAAGAAATGGAGAAGGTCGTCTCTTTGGCGCTGCCCCTCGTGGCGGA
>JAGBWH010000006.1 GCA_017629925.1 Clostridia bacterium | reverse complement strand
TCATATTCGGGGCTGGTATATTCATAACCGATTGTCTTGCCAGTCTCATCTTTGATGACAGTGACAATGTTGGCTGTCCAACCGTTGTTCAGATATGCAAATGCGTCAACATTGGTGCAGTTGTGACCGCCCACAAGGCTCCAGTCAGGAGAACCAAAATCAATGAAGACTTGTTTCCAGCCGGTCCAGTCTAATGTGATCAAATACACTTTTGCAGAGCCACCGGAGTAGACACAGAATACGAATCTACCACCGTGGGGGTTGGCATTGTAGAGCATGAATGTCAAGCCCTTGTAAGCAGACAGGTCTGCATTTTCGGCAGAGTTAAACACGCGGAGTTGTTGGCGAGTCGCAGGATCATTCCAACGAACAACTGCTTCGCCGTTTTCTTTTAGAACATATTCAGCATGCACGCCACCGGGATAGGTAACAGCAATTTTATCAGTGACAAGAGTAGACATATCCACAAGCAACTTTGAACCGGGAGTAAGTTCGAGACCGCTGTGGTTAGGCAACACCGTAGGAGCCGTAGTCACCATGCTTGAGGGCGCTTCAATCCATTTTGCATACAATTTCACAGCAGATGTTTTGCTGGCATCAAGTTCTGTCACTTTTTCGCCTGTGAAATTTTTGTCTCTGTACCAACCATCAAAAATGTATCCATTAGCAACGGGTTCAAACACGGGAACTTTGCCGTCTGCTTGCCAACTAAAGGAACTCACATTATCCGGGTGATTGATGGCGGAAGCCAAACCCAAATCATAGGTGACACGGACTTGTCTTACCGTCCATTTTGCATACAGGGTGATTTCACCTTCCAAATCTTGGAGATTGGTAACAGCTGCGCCCGAAAAGTCGGAGCTCAAAAACCAACCATCAAAAATGTGTCCGGTTTTGGTGGGGGAGTAAATGGGCGTGTCTTGCCCGTGAACATACTTGTCGGGGTTGAATTGGCTTTGTTCACCACCATCGAGTTCGTAGTGAACAGCATAAACGCCCGCAGGCAGAGTGGTAACATTGCTGCTGCTACTGCTACTACTGCTGCTCGTGTTGCCACCGCCTGTTGTAGTGGTGGTCACCACAGGCACTTGGCCACAAGCACAAAGTGCCAAAATAGTCAGCACCAGTACGAGTAAAACAAGATATTTTTTCATGCAATTTCTCCTTTTCTCAAACAAGTGTTTTGTGCATACTGCACATTAAAATAACATTATGTATGCTAATTTTATTATACATGACAAGTGCTGTGCTGTCAAGGCAATACCCTCAAAAAAACTGCATAAAAATGAATTAGATTATTTATATAAAATGATGTTATCTCAAGGTAGAAGGCAAAGCCTTGAGGCGTTTCTTGCGCTCGTCATATACCCATTTCCCTGTCATATAAAGAAACACGTACATTGCCCCGCAAAACAGCATACGGAGCACCGTCCACCCGCCCTGCGCAGATGTGCTATCCATGGGGAGAAGATGGCAGGTGAGGCATTTTGCCAAATAGGCAGACGAAAGCGGAAGTAAACATACCAAAAAAAGCGAGGGGCGGACGGTGGTCTTTTTGAGTAGCCTACCAAAGCTAAACGCGAAATTGATGCCTTCTGCCAACATAATGACCAGCACATACCCGCCAACGCCCATTTTAGGCAACAGCAAAATCACAAGAAAAATACTGCAAATAGCATCTCCGATATTCACCCACATGGTCCATAACTGTTCCCCTACCCCTTTGAGCATGCAATCGGTGACATGGTCTAAAAACATGAGTGGTAAAATCAGCGCCAGCCCAAAAACATAACCGCCGACCTCGTAGGAGTGATAAAACAGCAGTCCGAGTTCGCGTGAAAAGGTCACAAGTTGTGCCATTGCGCCACAGCTAAATGCGGCAGCATAGTATAGTGTTTTTTGCCCTAAGATACCAATTTCATGCTCTTGTCCTCTCGCTTTTCGCTCTGCGAATTCAGGAATGAGCAAACCTGAAACGGCATAGAGAATGGCCGTGGGGTAAAGAACGATAGGCAATGCCATGCCTTGGAGCAGGCCATAGTCGGAGAGCGCCTGTGCTTTGCTCTTTCCGCTTTTTTGAATGGAAAGGGGAATAAGGGCGTGTTCAAGCGTGAGAAGTCCCGAACGAATATAGGCGCTAAAAGCCACAGGCAAGGCAATACCGCAGATTTGTTTTGCCTGCCAAATATCTATTTTTTTGCGATAACCCCCCTTGATTTTTCGTTTATCCCATAGGAACTCTATGCCCAAAAGCAAAAATGATAAAATTTCCGCCACCACGCCGCCAAGCACCAATGCGCCTGTGACGTATGTAAGATCCCGTGAGAATGCCACCCATAAAAAGAGCGTTATTGCCCCCATGCGGACCGCTTGTTCAAAGACTTGCACCACGGCGTTTTTGACCGCTTTTTTGCGAGCGATAAAATAGCCGTTCATCACAGTAGAAAGCGAGAGGGGGAGCATACTCACGCCAAGCATGCGCAGAGACGGAATGGTGCGCGCATCGCGCAGAAGGAAAATTCCAAGGGGGCGAGCCAATCCCAAAAGAATGACAGTGGTGAGCGTGCCAAAGCAAAAGGCATAAAGCAGGGCGTGAAATAGTGATGCCTGCGCACCCTTTTGGTCTCCTTTTGCCAAATGTTCAGATACCGTTCTGGTAACAGCCAAATGCACGCCGGAGGTGGCGAGTGTCACCGAAAAGTTATATACGCTCATCACAAGCGTGTACAATCCCATGCCTTCCGTGCCCACGCGGGCACTCACCATGGCGTTGAATGTGATGCCTACCGTTCGCATGAGCACCGCAGACGCCACCATTACGCTTGCATTTCGTAAAAATCGACGACAACTTTGTTGCATATCCTCTCTCCTTTTGTCATAGAGATGGCGGTTGCCCACCCATTCTTATAGCATTGTATTGCACTTTTCTCTAAACTATGACTAAACACTTTCCTGCGACGCGCCTTGACACGATTCGCCCTTCGTAGGTGCTATACTACAAAAAAAGGAAGGGGAAATCATCATGTTAAGTCCAAAAGAAAAAAGACACGCCACCATCAGGCGCGTGCCATGCCATATCAAAAAATCCTCTCATCAACACATAAAAGGAAGTGTGAGAGATATCGGTTTTTTCTTTAATACCCTTGCAAAGTCCGCCAAGGTCATGCGCGGAAGTGGGTATCAAGTCGCTTTCGAGTGGCGACATACCACCCTTGGTGCTGACATTGCCATTCGCATCACCAAAAAGCCCCATACCCGCTAAACAAAAAAGCCATCAAATCGACCGTGCGCTCTTTGAGATGGCTTTTGGGTTATCTGTTTTTGTTTGGTCAATCGTGGTCATTGCAACCAAGCGACAATGCGCTTTTTGGGGCAATGACTTTTTTGGCAATCACCCCTTTGTCGGGACGATACCATACATAGACAAGGAAAGGCGAAACTTTCACGGGGCGCTGATTTGAATATAT